>JAVYST010000022.1:0-18601 GCA_038729085.1 Ferroplasma sp.
TTCTACAATAGCAACAGGCACTGTTAAACTTTACAATTCAACCTATAATGTATCATACAGTGCCCCAATTACCAACGGACTTTACTCAATAAGCAATGTTCTGCCCTACAACTATAGCATTGATATAACAAGTAAAGGAAAAATATATACAAATTTCACATCAATAAGTGTAAATGGACATTCAGAACAGCTGCAAAACTTGACTGTTGTTATGGATAACCTCACAGTATCAACATCTGTGAATAGATATGGATTATCTGGCTATACTGTTTATTTAAACAATACCAATGGAAGTAACATTATAGGTATTACAGGCAGCAGTGGTACAGTGAGTTTTGGTGTTATGCCAGGTACATACAATATTACAGTAAAGGCCAATGGAACTGAAAGAAAGAGAACTGAAACATTTACAGCATATGGTGTTGGCAAAACAGTTTCATTGACACCAAAATTAAGCGCTACAGTTTCCGGCAACGCTACACCATCATCAACAATATCGTTCTACCACGATGGCATTATGTCAGATGTTAAGAATGCAACAGCAAATTCTAGCGGTTATTACAAAATAAGCATGCCATATGGCATTTACACAATTTATTCAAAGGCAGATGGTTATGTTTTCCTTAAAACTGTAAATATTACAGGAAACAGTGTAATAAATCTTAAAGGAAATTATTCAAAAGCTGAAAAATACACAATTACTTCTAGAATGGGAAGTGCAAAAAATTACAGCGGCACATTTGAATTGCTTGCAAACAAAAACTCAACACAGAACTTTACCCTGCTCCAATACAGTTATACAAATTCCAGCATGCCATTTACAATATACCTTTCATCAACAACGGTTTACTCTATTTCGGGCACAGGAACAAACAACAGCAAAACTCTGGCAGGGTTCAATATATCTAATATTCGATCAAATACAAACGTTAATATAAATCTCATAAGTGCTTTTAGCAATACTGTATTAACGTCAACAAATAACACACAGAGCTATGTGACTCAGGGACTGATGGTAGTTTATAATGGAAGCGTTCCATATTACTATTCTGAGTTAAGTGGCGGGGTTGCAACACTTTACTACGCAAACACAACAACTCCAAGCACAATGGCTCTTGATTCTCCATTCTACTATAATAGTACTGCTAAAATAACCAATCATACATATTATGCCAAACAGAAACTTGTAGATGTTACAATAAATACGTACAATGATTCAAATTCACCATATAATGGAACAATCACTCTTATTGGGCTGGACAATAAATATAAACTCGATATGGTTAAAGGATCTAATACAACTACAATAGCAGAAGGCATCTATTATACAATGATTTCAAACAAAAGTGCATATATAAGCCCCGTATTGACTGGTACAGTTGTAAATAGCAGCGCAGTTCAGACAATAAACAAATCAACTGATCTATACTTTTCGGTCACATTAAATGCCACAGATAATGATAATTACACCACATCAATTTACAATTCAACAAGTGTTCAAACATCACCTATACATATAGCTGCTGGAACTTACACATTATATTCATTTAATTCTACCCAGGCAAATATAACTACAATTATACTTAACGAAAATTATACATATAGCCCGAAATATGAAAAAGCATATAACCTGAGCATAACAAACAGCTTAAACATATCAACATCATATAAACTTGCCAACGGTACCAAAATTATTATAACGTCCTCAGGAAAAAATGTTACGTTAATACTCCCATCATATAACTATACTGTTACAGCTTCAGGAAGATTTGCCAATTCAACAGGTGCATATACCTATGGAAATAGCACAATAAATATAACAAAACCATCAAAAACAAACAGTTCACTGAACCTAACTTTGACTTCCACGGAAGTATATGATAAGCTCAATGGCACTGTTTATTATTATTCAAATAGCACTCCAGTAAGCGGTGCATACATAAAATTGATGAGGGATGGCATTCAGGTTAATAGTACAAGTACTACGACCACATATAACTTTACAAAACTTGTGCCGGGCACATATAGTGTATATGCACTTTTAAATGGCACAACACATTATGCTGATCTTGCAAACGTGACTCTTTCACCCTTCAGCAATATGACATTCAATGTATATCTTCAGAAAGCTGATAATGTAACTGCTTTCGGAGAAAATAACAGCAAGCTGGTTCCAACAATAATGACTGTAACTGGCTCTGGAATGTTAATCTCAGAATCTGTCATAAAACATTACATATACCTCCCAACAAACGAAACGTATAATTTCACCTTGGTCAATACAACATCCATAAATAATGTAAACGTTAACTATACAGGATTCCAATCTTTATTTTTAAATGAAACGTCAACGGTCAATTTAACATTGCATAGAGTGGATGTTTACAAATACGTACTTGTAGATCCTTCTGTAACAGGAAATGTGAGTCAAACAATTTCTACAATAATAAAAATTAAGAATGAAGGTAATACTAATTACAATTTAAGCCTCTATTCAGGCAATTCCACATGGAAAATGGCATTCAGCACAGAAAATTTCACATTAGCTCCGGGTGAAAGTAAAAATGTAACAGTCAATATAACAATTCCCAATGCACCATACGGAAACAATTCTGTTCCTGTAATGGCAAATGTCAGCGGAAAAGATGTCCTTGTAGGCAATATCACAGTATATGTCAATAAATTTACTAATTATTCAGTTTATTCTAATGATTACGCTGCGGTAAATGGTTCAATTAATATGATACCTGTAGAACTGATAAACACTGGAAACGTTCCAATATTGATCAACGTGTCCATACTTAATAATGCAACTCTTCTTTCAGCATACCATATAGTTGCATACACAACTTTCAATGGAAAGAATATAACAAACGTTACATTACCTTACGGGGCAACTGATACGATATACATATATGCTTATGGGGTTGATGGTTACACACTGCATTCATTGCCAATTAAATTTGAATCATACCATAATTCTACTTTAAAGAATACAACTATAATCAAACCTATATTTCCATCAGCCACTTTAAGTACAGGTTCTTCAGGCACCAGCATAACCAATGACTACACAGCTGACCCTGCAATAACAATATACATTGGCATTGGAATAATAGTAGCAGCATTGCTTGCAGGCATAATAGGTTCGGCAATAAGATCTAGAAGGAGGAAATAAGCTATGAATAAAAAAATTTTAACGGTCTTAATCATTGTTTCTTTGATGGCAATTATGTTATCATTGCCTTCCAATACGCATAATACATTAAATATGCCTGATAGTTCTTCCGCTTCGCTTTTTTCTATAACGGAACCTCCATATGTTTACAATAACCAATCTTTCAATATTAATGTAACAGGCATACCTGGATACCACAACTATTCTGTAATTGCATATTTTGGTGCTGTGAATGATACGGGCCTCTCTCCATTGTCATATTATAAAACTTATGCACATAATTATAACTTTACAATTCCAATGATAGCACCAGCTGAATCTGAGGAGATCTATGGCTATATAGATACCAGTGCAGTTAACTCAAGCAGTACATTTTATGACAATTTTACAATCATGCCTATAAATGTGAGTGCCCCTGTTATATTCTCTACCACGGTAAAAAATTCCGATCCTGTTGCAATTTATAATACCACTTTGACCTACACAGTTACAAATGCAAAAGGCCCAGTTGTGGTAGGCATATCACATATTGATAAAATATCGGCCAACAGCACATATAAAGATAATATTACAGTTCCACTTGCCACTGTGCCAAAGGGAAGAGATACACTTACCATTACAAGCAACAATCCTGTAATCACTATAACTGGAAATTCAAGTGTTGTATTCTATAATGGAATACCCCCAAATTATAATTGGATTTATTACATAGCAGCAGTGGTGGTAGCATTTGCGATATTTTTAATTGTGGCTTCGGGCAAAAGGAATGTTGTAAAAGTTCCCAAGTGGAAAAGAGCCGGGAAAAAGCCAAAAACTGTAAAAGCTAAATGATTTTATATCAATGATTTTAAGGTTATAAATTCTTTTTCGTATATATTTTTTCTACTGAACTTTTCAGGTGTCCTGCTTATATCGTAGCGGTCATCAATTAATGAAATTCTTGCAGCAGAAAGTGCGTTATCATGTACTTTATGTGGTGTGCTTGTATTTTCCTCATTCACTATAATAAGTGGGGCCATATTCTTCAATAGTTTAATAATCGCATCTCTGTTAGGCCTATCGCCATTGCCAATTTTTATTATCAAATAATCATATTCATAGCTTTCTTCGATTGCAAGGGCTTCAGATTTTATATCTGATATAGATGGGCATTCATAAGCTTCCATCAGAATGTTGTCGGCCATTACTGCTATTCCGGGTTTTGGGCCAGGGTCTATGCCGATAACTATCTTATTAAATCGGTCCTTATCCAAAAGCCGGGGCAATGCTTTTCTTATTCCTTCTATTGAAGATGCCGCTTTAACCTGCCCATAAAATGTGAACAAATCTTTATCAGAACTCAGTATGACTTTAATATCATCTGGAACTGAATATAGATTCGTTATGCTGAAAAATGGGAGATGCCACACCTTTAAATCCCTGACAATATCATGATAAAATTTGAAATCATAAGTGTATATGCCTATTCGAGCCATCTACATTATAAAGTAATTCATTATTTATAAATATTTACAATTATAACAGCTCCGAGCATTCATTTTCATAATATATACAATTTAAGGCTTATAGCTATATAAGGCCGTAAAAAGATAAATATAAATTAGCAATACTATAAAATGGATAGGTGGCAGAGAAGCTATGCGTGAGACTGCAGATCTCATCTACTTGGGTCCAAATCCCAACCTATCCTCTATGAAATATTGAATAATAATCAGTAAATCAATTTAGATTTTTTGATAACAGTGTTTTATTAAAACAATAAAAATGTAACAGCTAAAGCAGGTTTTGTGGATCGTAAATATTTCGCGATATTGTATTGAATCTGCTGTAAAATTGATTAGGTCCTGAACAATTTAGATTTGAATAGGTGAAAATAATGCAGGACCAATTTGATATATGAAAGACATAATAAATAGTTTTTATAGCAAAGATGGAAAGAAGAAATTGATGGAATGGTTTCTCAATACTGTAATGGAAGAGAAGGCAAGAATACAGCTTTCTTCTCTTTCATATGAAAGATCGGAAGATAGAAATGAGATACAGGAATAGTTCAAGAACAAGAACACTGAAAACCACAGATAGGGGAATTTCCATATGAAAAGTTCCTTCTCAGGCTTGTTGTGGCAATAATGATAGATATAAATGAAGAGTGGATAACTGGGAGAAAGTATATAAACATGGAGATAGATTAAGGTTATACAGGATCTTTTCGAAATTACAGCAATTATTGTATACTATCTATTTCATATGCACTGTGGCCTGAAATCTGGCATAATAATGCAAAAAAATGAATTATAAGTAATTCAATTCAGATTTTTTACCATGTAAATGACTTTTTTCCATGATGAATCGAAATATTCGCTGCCGCTGGAATGGTATCCAAGTGATGCATAATAATTTTCTAGATCCTTTACTGCTTCTATTATGACTGTCCCAATATGCATCTGTCTTGCTATGTTATTTTCAACCACATGTACAAGTTCAGATCCGACTCCAGAATTTGAATGATTGCTACTAAAATTTCTTGCCAGCATTTCAATTATAATCTTTTCAGGTTTATTAATGGATGGTGAAAATCTGAACATTATAACACCGTCTATTAATCCATTGCCTGCTTCCTTGACTATCACAGTATTATTGCTCTGTGAATTCCAGCTATAAAAATATGGCAACTTATAATCTCTCATCCTTTTATCTTCCGATTTAAAACTCTTATTTATATCGTCCTTCCTGATAAGCCTGAACCCAGAAGGCAAAACTACACTTATCGAATTTTCCAGAATTATATTCGGCATGTATATTCATCCTTTTATTGATAAATCTAATTGAGGTTTTTAAAACTTTTGTTTCACAGCTCTTTTAATATAAGTTTTAGCCTTATTACTTAAAATTTTTAGTTCCAATAAGGCTATAATATTTTTGTAATTGCCTGAATAATAGGAGACTGTAGCCTTGAGGTTGATTGAATTAAATTTAAACATTTCCTATCAATAGATTCTGGAACACATAGCAATGCAATATACAGTAATTTATTGGATGGCATTACAAAACCAAAGCAAGAGATTAAATAATCAGGTTAAATATTTAATGCAATGGACACAAATCAAAAGCAACAAATTCTCGCTCGTTCAGCACTTTTATCAAATTTCTCTCTTATTATACTATTTATAGCATATATCATGCTCTCATCAATTCCATTTTCTATCTATACTGTAATCGTGATGTTAAGCATAATTATCATAAATAGCCTGCTTTTCATGCACTTTAAAGATATAATGAGGGGAACTGAATCAGATGAAAATATATTCCAGTATATAACGGATGATATGAGCTGGCGCTATGTTACATATCTATCAATATTTTTGCTGGCAATGCTGATTGTTGAAGGTGAAATACCTACACTTCGTGTCTATGCATATTTAGTGCTTCTCAATGCCTTCTTAATTTTTATATGGGCTATAGCAGCAAACAGCCCCATGGTTAATATTCTTATAAAGAAGGCTAAAAGATTGGAAGATATATTTATAAATAATGAGGTAGCAGAACTGGCCAGCCAGATGAATATAAATATTCCAGAAGTTTACATAATCAATACAGGCGATAGAATAGCCAATGCCTTTGAGGTTAACAAAAAAGAATCGTATATTTTTATCACATCATATCTGATGCAAATTCTTGATTATAATGAAATTATTGGTGTGCTTGCACATGAACTTTCACATATAAAATTAAAGCACAACAGGAAAACTATGTTAATTAATTTTGTAGTATTTATAATCCTGTTAAACCTGATCTCAATTTCAATATCCTCTGTAAATCCTTCAGTTTTTTACACAACTCCCGTATATGTTTTAGCACTTATTATTTTCATAGTAATTATTTCACCTGCCTTGAAAAGAAGGAACGAAGTCCAGGCTGACCTGAACGCGGTCAAATATGTAGATAAAGAATACCTGGTTGATGGTTTAAGGAAAATTTCAGAGATAGATAAAATACCTGAAAATGTTTTAAGGTCAGTCAGCCTTGATCATCCATCTACAGAAAAGAGAATACGGCTCATAGAAAACAGTAAATCGTAGGTTACGATTATCCGACCATGTTGAGAATAATAATAGCTGATGCCGAATTGCAATTAATACCGAAAGTTATGTGGAGGGATCAGGCCATAAAAAAAATTGCATTAAAAAATCATAAAGAAACAGCTGAAATTATACTGGATTCAAATTATATGCACACATCGATAGAGAAATATTTTCCAGGAGAATCCACTCGGCTTGGAAGGCCAGATATCATATATCTATTTCTTCAGATGGCAATGGAATCTATCTTAAATAAAAGCCATAAAATGGAGATATATATCCATACAAGGGATAATTATATTATATCTATAAATCCAGATACAAATCTTCCACGGTCATATAATAGATTCATTGGGCTGTTTGAAGATCTATACAAAAAGAAATCTATAGAATTTAATGGCAATACTTTGCTTTCTATAAAGGAAGGAAGCCTTATTGATCTGGTGAAGGCCATGGATGGATATACATTCGCACTATCGCCACATGGCAAAGATTCTACTATGTCAGAAATTATATCGCAGAATAATATAAATGTAATAATCGGAGGCTTTTCTCAGGGCGATTATTTATCGGATGTATACTCCAATTTTGAGGCAATGAAAATATTTGGCAGTGAACTTACTATATGGTCTGTTGGAATGGAAATAATAGCACAGTACGAGCGCTTTATCCATATTATAAAATGAACATATATCAATTCTCCTATTATTTGAATTATAAATAGATTGCATATATCATTTAGAATTTTGCTTCCATTCTTATAATTTCCAGTTAAATTATAAAATGATCTGCATCGCAAGCTATTATCATATTATCTATAGATACGCAGGCTAAAAACAAAAAGAATAAATTAATAATAATGATACACTATAGATTTCAATGGCACGAATGCATACAAGAAAGAGGGGAAAATCTCGTTCAGAAAGGATTACTATGGTAGAAAAACCTTCCTGGATGCAGTCCAGTGGAGAAATAACGGAAGAAATAGTAAAATTTAGAAATGATGGTTTATCCAAATCAATGATAGGCATCAGATTAAGGGACCAGTATGCTGTTCCAGGCGTCAGGCCTGTAATGCATATGAAGATGGGAAAGATTCTGGAAGAAAACGGTTTTAAGGAGGATATACCAGAAGACCTTGCAGCGCTGGTTAAGAGATATAAAAACGTCACTAAACATCTACTTCTCAATAAAAAAGATATAACCAACATGCGTGGAAGCCAGTTGATAATGTCCAAAATTCTGAGGCTTATGAGATATTATAAGCGTACTGGCAGATTGCCTGCAGACTGGTCGTTAAAAAGAGTATTATGATTTATGACATCCTTGGTGAAGATCTTTACACTATTTTAAAAACAGCAGGAGAGAAACTCACAAAAGAAAATTATGTAAGAGTAATGGCCCACTATGATGGAGATGGCGTAAGCTCATCTATTATCATCCTAAAAACGCTTGAGCGATTGAATATTAAATATCATTTAACTTATATAAAGAATCTTGATAATGAAGGCTTCAGAACTCTATATGAAGAGGAATCAGATGTTTTAAATATTGTTGTAGATGCAGGTTCCTCGCAAATGGGCTCCATTTCAGAACATTCAAATTTTATAATTCTTGATCATCATTTTTATAACAGAATTGATGTAAAGGGAATTAATGTAAATGCACGTGATTTTGGAATCGATGGAACTCATGATGCATGTGGTTCTACAATGGCATTCATATTTTCACTTGTAATCAATGAAAAGAACAGTGATTTATTGCCATTCTTTATGGCAGGCGTTACAGCAGACAAACAGGATATAGGTGGATTGTCTGGACTTAATTTAAAGCTCTTTAATGAATATAATAAATATAAAACACAGCATACCCTGAATCTTGAGGGAAATATACTTGATGCCATAACTTATTCTATTGATCCGTTTTTTACAGGGCTTACGGGAAATCCCGATGAAACAAAAGCCTTCCTTCAAAAGAGAGGAATAGACCCAGCTAAAAATGTAATTGACCTGAATGTTGATGAAAATAAAATTCTTGCAAACAGCCTTGCTATGAAAATTCTTGAAAACAACGTTGGAGCCGATGCAATAAAATATCTTGAGAGCGATGTGCTTTATTATGATGATCTGGGCTTCTCCTCAAAGGAACTTGATTCAATTGTAGATAGCAATGCACGCCTTGCATCGCAGTCCATCCCAGTTCAGTACTTTCTTGGGGATAAAAGTGTAGAATCGGAGATGATGGAAAATATAAAAATATTTAAAACCAAACTTATCGATTACATTTACAGGGCAAGGGCTGATCTGAAGGAAGAAAAATATTATAATTATTTCTACGCACCAGAATCGGAAATGGCCGGCCCGATTTCCGGCGCTATTGCCCTCTATACTGTACGGCCAGATAAGCCTGTAATAGGATTCAATTTCGGCACAGATGATATAAAAATATCTTCCAGAGGCACACGTTATTCAGTTTCAAAGGGGTTGAATCTTTCTGAGGTAATGAAGGCCGCATGTGCAGCTGCTGGTGGTTCAGGTGGTGGCCATGATATAGCGGCAGGCGGTGTAATACCTAAAGGAAAGGAAAAACAATTCCTTGAAGCAGCAGCAAAGGTCATTAAAGATCAGATCAATTACCAGCTTTAATAAGCAAAGCTGAAAATACCTGTCTGAAATATGGCAAATATGCAATGGCATTGCTGCAACATTATAAATTTATTTAATTCATGAAATTCTTTGCATTGATAATTGAGCTTCAATCCATTCTTTTCAGCATATTTTTATCATGCACTGGGCATTAAAAATGGATTTGCCATGGCAATGCAGCTCTTAGTGTTCAAAAAGGTTAAAAATATTAACTGTTTAGATATAATGTACTATGGATATAGATGCATTAATTTATAAATATGAAAAGGAGATTATTAATTTATCCAGAAATATATATGATTTTGCTGAACTTGGAAGCTCTGAATTTAAATCATCATCACTTGTAATGGAAAAATTAAAGGAAGCTGGATTCAAAATTGATAATCCTTATATGAATATGAATACAGCATTCAGGGCAGAATATGGCTCTGGGACTCCATCTGTTGGGATTCTTATGGAATATGACGCATTGCCAAATGGGCACTCCTGCGGGCACAATTTGATAGCTGCTTGGGCATTTGGCACTGCAATGATTTTACGTGAGATTATCACCAGTGGCAAAATAGTTGTGTATGGAACGCCATCTGAAGAGGGCATTGGCGAGTACGCAGGCAGCAAGGCCAGAATGGCAGAGAAAGGTGCCTTCAATGGTATAGATTTCGTACTGGGGATGCATCCAGACGATCAGTGGGCTGTTGGCTCGAAAGCCCTCGCTGATGCTGAAATGGAATTTACATTCCATGGAAAATCATCGCATATGGCAGCATCTCCATGCTTTGGCATCAACGCTTTGGATGCACTTGCCACATCATACAATGCAATAAATAATATGAGAGGATGGGCAAGAGGCGACAGGAACATAGTAATAGGAATGGTAATAAGAGAAGGTGGAAAAGCATCAAATGTAGTTCCTGACCTTGCTATACTGGAAGTTGATATAAGATCAAATAATTATGAATTCCTTGGCAGGATCGTATCTAAAATTAAAAAGCTTGTAAAGGGCATTTCAGATGGTTATGAAACAGTATTGGAGATAAAAGACCTTATGCCAATTTACAGTGAATACAAGCCAAATAAGACAATTGATAATATAATTATGGCACAGCTGGATGGCATGGGAGTCCCAGCATGCAATATAGATAATATGGACGAACCAGCATATGGAAGTACTGATGAGGCAAACGTTAGCCTTGTTGTACCTACAGGGCATATAGATATGAAAATTGGTACCGGATTGCCAGGCCATTCAGACCAGTTCAGGGAGGCTGCAGCACCAGAAAGGGCCAGAAAAAATCTTATTATTGCAATAAAGGCCGCAGTAAATGCTATAGTTGAAATAATGAATGATAAGAAGATTATAGAAAAAATAAAAGAGGAGTTTAATGCATATGACAGAAAGAATTAAACCACCAAGGTTAAAACCAAATGATGAAATCAGGGTAATTGCACCGGCAAGTGCACCTGATATGATAAAACTTTCGCGTGGGATATCAAAGCTTAAGAAGTTAGGTTACCGCGTTACGGTTGGCAAAAATATAAAAAAATTGAATCAGAGAAACGATCTTGCTGCTCCTGCCAGGGACAGGGCAGAGGAATTAATGTCAGCATTTCTCGATGATAATGTTAAGGCAATATTCTGTGCTCGAGGCGGATATGGAAGCATACACATACTTTCCCTGCTTGACTATGATGAAATACGGGACCACCCAAAGATTTTCATGGGATACAGCGATATAACTGCACTTCATCTTGCAATTAACAGGAATTCCAATATGATAACATTTCATGGCCCAATGGTTGCTTCCGACGTCGATGACGTAAGCAAGCCATCCTTCAGGGAATTTCTTGATCTTCTTTCCGGCAAAACCGAACTTCTTAATATATACAAGGACAGGCTTATTAAATATATCATACCAGGCCGTGCAGAAGGGCTTTCAATGGGTACAAATATCTCGCTTGTTGCCTCCCTTGTTGGAACAAATTTCGTGCCTGACAGCAGTGGAAGGATTTTCTTTATAGAAGATACAGATGTCACATCTGGTGATATAGACAGATATTTCTTCAGCATGAAACTTGCAAGCATTATAGAGAAATTCAATGGCTTTGTTTTTGGCGATTTTAAGGCCATATTCGATCGCGAGGAGCCCATGCCTTCCATTGAGGATGTGGTACAGAAGTTCATGAATGAAATAAATAAGCCATCGCTTTATGGTGCGCCATTTGGCCATGGAGAGGAACAGATGGTATTGCCATTAAATGCGCGCATTATGATCAGCGATGAGGAGCCATATATTGAACTGAAAGAAAATATCGTTGATTGATCAATATTACTGAAAATAATAAATTCGTCAATAATGTTTTATTAAGAAGGTACAATAAGCCATAATGGAAATAGAACGATTAGTTTATGGAATTTACCCTAAAACAAATGAATTGAGGCTTCATATAGGCCGCTGGGAGAAGGGGACATTGCCTGACTCAACACTGAATAATAATATAGAAATGGAAAAGAAAGCACTTTATGCAAAAATGAATGAATATAATATATTGCATACAGACCCACTGTTTAACTGGTATGACATTTTCAGGCCATTGTCATTGATTATTGATGGAATAGAGCTTGGGCCACTTACAAGATTTAAAGAAACCAATACGTTTTACCGCATACCCCTTATAGATGGGCTCACAGGCATTGCAATAGATCCTTTAGATTTCTCACCACTCAATGAAAATCCGCCCCTGCCTCTATATTTAGAAGACGATGAAAATTTTGCTGCATTCCTTCCATCACCTTTATCATTTTACAAAATGTCAAAAACTGATATTAAATATAACGATTTCGAGAAAAAACTTGAAATATTGTATTCTAAAATACTCAAACTTTACAGAACAAAAAAGCTTGTCCTTTATGATCCATTGCCATACAATGAGAATGATGTACTTGACCTATCACTATTCGCAAATTATGAAATCAGCCTTGTAACAACCGGTAAAGTTTATAAAAATAACATCAGGCAGAAAATTCATTCTATGGTTGTAGATTATAATGACAATAATATAGGCATATCAAAAAAGTTATCCGAGGTACCAGGAATAAAAATTGTTGATGGATATAATACAGGAATTGAAAATGCAGATAAATTGAAAGCCCAGTTAAAATCATTAAACAGTGATAAAATCCTTGTGAGCCACAGCGAGTATATGGATTTTCTTCCAAGGATTATAGCAGATAAAAAGATTGAATTAATTTCAAGGATAGGTGAATAAATTGTCAGAATATTTAATAACACAGGAAATAGGGAGCTTTAGAAAACCAAAATATCTAAGCACTGTATTTCATAAAATTTATGGTACAGATGAATATTATCGGCTTTCAGAGAAGGCAACAGATGAAACGATTAAACTTTTCACTGAGGCAGGGCTGGATAACATTGGCGTTGGTGGTGAAATGTTCAGATGGGAAATGTATGAGCATCAGGCAAATAGAATTAATGGCATTGAATTTTATGGCCCGGTGAGATCTTTTGATAACCGTTATTATAAGAAGGGAAGCATAATATCTGAACTGAATGTAAAGGAATCATTCCATTCAGATGAACTGAATTATCTGCTTTCCAAAAATTATGCCAATCTTAAAATTCCAGTAACCGGGCCATATACAATGATGGACTGGTCATTTAATGAGTATTATCGTGACAGGTATGATACAGCCATGGCATTTGCGGCCCTTCTAAATGGTGAATTAAAAAACCTGAAAAAGCTCTGGGATGCAAAATATCCAAATAAAAAACTTGAGATCCAGCTTGATGAACCGGCAGCTACTACACATCCAGATGAAATGAATATAGTAGTCGATTCGCTTAACAGGTCTGTCAAGGGCATATCAAACTGCGAATTTACAGTACATGTATGCTATAGCACGGATTATCGCCTTCTGTACGACGTAATGAACGATATTAAAATTGATGGGTTAAATTTAGAATTTGCCAATCGTGATACATTGAAACCTGGGTTATCAGACTCTGCAAGGACTGGTTATGAGGAGTTAAAATATTTTAGCCAGTTGAATACAAAGAAAAAATTCATCGGGCTTGGCGTAACGGATGTGCATATTGATTACGTAGAACCTGTAGAGCTTATAAAAGACAGAATAAACTACACACTTGGCATATTGCCGCCTGACCTTATAAGAATTAACCCTGATTGTGGTTTAAGGACACGGTCTATAGAAATAGGATATGCAAAGCTGAAAAATATGGATATAGCGAGAAATGAAATATTAAAAGAATTAAAATAATTTTTATTCATTTTGGTTAAAAAAATCATCATCAAATTTCTCTTCTTCAAGTTTTTTGCGACGCCCCCTTCTTATGAAAAAGCGAACCATAAATGCAATGTATATTCCTATGAGCAGGTAAATTAATGCATTTAAAAGGTACGAAAAAATATTGTAATGTACCACCTCCTCATTGGAGGAAATGAATGATCCATCAGGACTATACATATCAACAATAATATAATATGTTTTTCCAGGTGTAAGTCCGGGAAGCAGCGTGTATGCCGTAGATTGGTCTGTTATCACAGCAGTTTTTGCATTAATCATGAGCAAATTTGTGGAATAATAGACAACATATTCACCAAAATTGCTGTATAAGTATGGTGTCCATGAAACATAAACATAATAAAAGCCCAGAGGGATAGCGTATGTAATTTTAAAATCTATGTTGAGTACAGTGACATTAGCAGGGTACATATAAATTAATAGGCCAGATGTTTGGTTTTTTAGAATAGTTGTATTGTTATCGTTGTAAAGCTCTTCTGAAAATGACACGTCTGTTTTATTGCTCAGAAATAGGAAAAAATTTCCCGAAGTATTTGTATATCCCAGTACTTCATTATCTGAGGTTATATTGACATTGCTCAGTCCATATTTATATACTATGTTCTCTACTTTTCCTGTTATTTCTGTCAAATTGGAGTTATTCGGTTTTAAAAGTATTGATACATACTTATTGGATCCTGGATAAAGATGAACTGTTTCAGACTGGTTTGCATAACCATCTTTTGTAACATTAATGTATACAGATTCTGGTGTTAAACTTGCATAGTGGTTTCCATCATCGTTACTTACTGTTTTACTATTAAATGTTACAGTAGCATTTCCATTTGGAGAAAATACGGTTAATTTTACATTAATAGGTATAAGTTCAATACTGGATAGTGATGTTTCGGAAGCATACCCTGTATAATAGTACCTTGATGATATAGTAGCATTATTTATAGTATTATTCAATTCGTATATTCCGATCGATGGAGAGGAAGACCTATAATTGAAATAATGGTCTATTGCCAGGCTGTATTCCGGACTGCAGTACGATGGTGTATAATTTATATTGATGTTTGTTTGTTTGATTTCTGGAACGTATATGATTCTAGAAATATTTGTACCACTTGCTGTTGCATTTATGGTGTAATAACCCCCAGAGAGCTTCGTTGTATTGCCAATAGGCTTTCCATTTTCATAGAACTTTGTGGTTGATCCATGATTTATTGAAAATGTTAATGTAGATTTAGTTCCATATGTTATGCTGTAAATTATTGAAGGGCCTCCAATCTCTCCATACAACTGTGTATTGTTTGCTTTCCCCATAATAGCAGTAAAAGCGTTTCCACTCTTAGAGAAAGTTATATTGCTGTAACTGCTCCCAAGGCCACTGTAACCCTCTTCATATGCACCAGTATACGGTATTAAAGTAGTATTATAATACGCTTTAATGCTACTGAAAGAAGCTTTTGGTATATTTATAAAATTAATTTCTGGATTATCCTGCTGTACACCTATATCGGCATGGTAATCACCGCTGAATGCCAGCGGTATAATGATGTTATTAATAGTATTGTTATTTATTTTGAAGAAAACTTCGCTTTTAGCGATTTCAACTGTAACGTAAGCATTATTTTTTCCATCAATCACTTCAGAAGTTTCTGTCCCATTGTCCATTATTGTATAAATGTAATAATACCCGGTTGAGTTGGCATCTATGCCAAACTTAACATAATTGCTCTGGTTATAGTAGAAGCCTGTATAATAGAATGTACTGCCATTATACTCTTCAACAGCGTTAGATGGAACAACAATTTCGCTTGATATTTTATTTGCACTGCTTGTATTATTTAAAAGAAGAATAGATCCATATGATTCCATTATAATTCTACTATCATTTATTAAATTGCTTACAAGCGGTGTGCCAAGGCCTGTAACTGGATTCCATCCCGGTCCAGCATTATAGCCAAAGTTGCTTCCTTTTGTTATCTGGGTAAATGCATTGGTGTAATACTTGGTTTCTGAAATTTTATAAAGCAGAGGATTGATGAAACCCAGCGAGGTATTAAAATACTGGTCCATTATTGCAACAATGCCAGCCCACATTGGTGTTGCTATGCTTGTGCCACCAAGTTTATATTTCTCCCCATCAACTATGGCAAATACGCCTGTATTTGGATTGGCATCAAGAGCAACGTCAGGAACGCCTCTACGAGTGCTGGAATAATTTGGTGCAACCTGGTAGTATGGGGTTGAGTTAACTGAGTACCCTCCTCCGCTGGCATCTTTGGGGCTGGTCCCCCATGCTGTCTGAGTATAAACTCCAGCTGCATTTTCAGTTAACGTTGTTCCACCAACACCAAGCACCCATGGATCAGCTGCAGGAAAATTAACTGTTGGTGATGATGTGCCATCATCCGCCCCCTCATCACCAGAGGCTGCAAGAACAGTAATATTTTTTTCTGCTGCATTTTCATAGATGCTGTTAAGTAAGGATATCTCTGATGGCTGCATGCCACTTTCTGGACTTCCCCAGCTAATAGAAATTATATTTCCTATCGTATGGTTTACTGCATACTCTACACTATCAAGCAGCCTGGAACTACTGGATGGTGACAGTACAAGGTCAATTTTTGCACCGGGTGCGATTGCATGCGACCATTCTACGTCCAATGCCGTTTCTGTGGCCCATCCAGAATTGGTTGAGGTTATGGCACCCATTGGGGTGCTTATGTTTAAATTGATAGGTGGAAGTCCAGTAATATTATCAAAAGCACTTACATCATACCTGATGTTTGGATCACCATAAGCATCGACAATAACAATTGTTGTACCATTTCCACAGTACCCCTCATCATGTATATAATTTATATCGTAGGCATCATAAATATTTGATGGATAATATGGCTGTGCACTACCTCCTGAACTCTCATATGGAATAAAATCATCACTGCTGTTAAAAATGAAATAGTCAATGTTCAGAGTATTTTTAAGGGTATTGAAAAAACTTTTTAAAAATGCTGGATTTTGAGAATAATTAACATTTAATAAGTCTCCTATAAAACTGTATGGTATATTATTATCTTCAAGCGAAGTCACAATGTATGTATGCAGTTCGGCAGGTATATATGCTATTACTTCATTAGATGAATTATTATTATAACAGGATAAAGGAACAGCAGAAGAAACCACTTTATTAGATGTATTTCCACTATCATCAAGTATCATCAGTGATGATACAATGAGTATTATAATAATCGTTATAGAAATTGCTTTCCTTTGGGATTTTACCATATATTCCTTAAAATAAATCATTACTAATATACTTAATGCAAATAGATTTTTATATTATTCTGTTCAATTTTTGCAAAAGATTTTAAACCTTATTTTATATACAGGAGAAGTGAAAAAATATATACCTGCCATGATCATAATTGCAATTATCGTAATGCTTCCTATTACATCTTCAGCATCAACTCCAACATTAAATCCCCCTCCATCCACTTTACCTTCTATAACTTACTATTCTTCAGGCGTAAACTATTCCATAAGTGATAGTGACTGGGCCACATTTTTTACCAGTGTAATAGACAACCATAACTACGTTACATACAGTTTCAATACATCGCTCCAGTATTTAATAGTATACGATTTGAATTATACTGGAATGAATCCCTATGGATTGCAGTTTATTGCTGCCCTTACAGGCATAGGGTCCCCGACTTTGCATAATATGACAAAAGCATTTAATATTACAAAAAATGAAAAATCACAGGTTAAAGGGTATACAAATATACAGGCTCTAGATGCAGGCGCATATCCAGGCTTTCCATTTTCTAAACCAGTCGTGAAGCCACTCTCAATACAATATATGTATATTGGGATTATTGTTGCAATAATTGCAGGCATGGTATTCCTTTACTATTTCTTCAATAGAAAAAAGTAATATCCATGTTTACAATTTAAATTACTATGAAAAGGATTGTTGTTGGCATAACAGGTGCATCTGGAACTCAAATTGCCATGAAATTTATTAAAAATATTAAGAATATGGAAATACATCTTGTAATGTCAGAGAGTGCAGTGAAGGTAATGAATGCCGAAACTGATTTTTCAGTTGAAGATTTCCAAAAACTGGCTGACTTTAGTTATAACGATTCTGATATAGCTGCCACAATCAGCTCTGGAAGTTTTTTATTTGATACATTTGTCATCGTTCCATGTTCTTCTTCCACTATGGCCAAGATAGCGGCTGGAATTGCTGATACACTTATAACCCGCGTTGCAATGGTAGCAATGAAGGAGCGCAGAAGATTTATAATTGTACCAAGGGAAATGCCATTCAGTACTATTATGCTTGAAAACATGGTAAAAT
>JAVYST010000023.1:0-18529 GCA_038729085.1 Ferroplasma sp.
CGCTTGATGAGGATAGGCCAGCATATCCTGACATCAATGCAATAATAGATTTAATGGACTCTGGCATTTTTGAAAAATTTATAGAAGAAAAAGCAAATATTGATTTTAATTAAAATAACTGCCATAGAATAGTTTAATAAATTAAAATACATTATTTTATATGAAACTTGTGGAACTTGTTCCAAATTTTAGTGAGGGCAAAAATTTAAATGTTATAAATAAGATAGCTGAAACAGTAAATTCATTTGAAAATGCCGAACTGCTGGACATTCAAAAAGATTCTTTGCATAACAGAAGCGTTTTCACAATAGTTGTGCCATTAGAGAATGCAGCAGCCCTTGCTACTGGACTGGTTAAAACTGCCTCAGAGAATATTTCAATGGAAGAACACAGGGGGAGCCATCCAAGATTTGGGGCCACCGATGTAATGCCATTTATTCCACTGGAAGATACAACAATGGAGGAATGCATTGAACTATCGCAGCTGGTAGGAAAAAACGTGGGCGAGGAACTTAAAATCCCTGTTTATATGTATGCAATGTCTGCACTTAAGGCAGAAAGGGAAAAACTGGAAGATATCCGAAATATGCATTTTCAATATGAGGATCTTAAAGAACATATAGGAGAGGAAAAATATAGGCCTGATTATGGCCCTTCTGTTGTTGGCACAGCTGGTGCAGTTATTATTGGTGCCAGGGACTTTTTAATAGCGTATAATATCTATATAAATACAGATAATATAATCACCGGCAGGCACATTGCATCTGCAATAAGGGCCAAAAATGGAGGCTATTCCACTGTAAAGTCACTTGCCTTCAAAGACGGGCCCTCTATACAATTATCCATGAATCTTACAGACTATAAAAGAACTCCAATTTACCGTGTATTCGAAGCCGTTCGCATGGAGTGCAGGCGATATGGCATAGAACCAGTAAGATCTGAATTCATTGGCATGGTTCCTGCTGCTGCTATTGTTGAATCACTTAATTATTACCTCAACTCAGATCTGAACATAGAAAAAATTGTTGATCTTGAATACTTAAAAAAGTTGAAACCCAGTTAAAGGTTTTCTATATAGCTTTTTATTGCCTTGATGGCAATATTGTTTTCTTCCTGAGTACCTATTGTAATTCTGGAATGCCCATTCAGCTGCGGAAGTTTTCTTATGTGTATATTTTTATGTTCCATATAATCATAAATATCTCTGTTAAGAAAGAGAAAATTAGCTCTGCTATCCTCTGATATTTCCTTTATTGCATGGTAAACCCGCTCCCTTTCATTTATTATATACCTGACCCTCTCTTCCACCACATTATAATTATCGATCATTATCTCCGCAAGTTTAGCCGAGAGTATGTTTAAATAAAATGGTGCCTGTGTTTTCTTAAGTGTATCAATAAATTTTTCATTGGCAATTCCATAACCAACACGAAGCCCTGCCATGCTAAATGCCTTGGAAAATGTCCTGAGTATAATTAAATTCTGGTAATCAGCAAGCAGGCCAGTATAATCTTCCCCAGAAAATTCATAATAAGCATTGTCAAGTATAGTTGGAATGCCCATATCCAGAACTGACTGTATGTCATTTTTATTGATTAAATTGCCAGTAGGGTTATTTGGAGAGCATATAACAATAAGGCCAGCATCGCCGTTTTTCTTTATTTCTTCTACATTCAGTGAAAAATCCTCTTTTAAAGGTATATCAACCGTTTTATATCCGTAATTGTTTGCATAAAATCTGTACATTTCAAACGTTGGCGAATTAATGACGATATTCCCATGTGCCCTTTCAATCAGCATATTGAGCAATTCATCACTGCCATTCCCTGCAATAATATTATTGCGGTTAAATCCTGTGAAATCACCAATTTTTTCTAACAGGCCGGGCAGGCCCTTTTCTGGATACCTGTTCATATTTCCTTTTTTAACATACTCCATAAATTCATATTTTATGTTTTCTGGAATATCAAATGGGTTCTCATTTTTATCAAGAAATATTTCATCCATATATTGGTATTCAAAAATAATTATTAAACTTAATCAATACTTTTGAGAAAGGCGGCAATATCCTCTATGATTTTTCCACCATATGCTCTCGATGCCCCTTTAAATTCAACCCTTGAATTTACCTCATGGACTACAAGCCCATTTTCTGTTTCCATAGCATCAATTCCTATTATGCCCGGAGCAAACAATTCTGCAGTTTTTAATATAATTTCTTCCTGTTCCTTGTCAAGTTCTGCTTTCTCCACCTTTCCACCAAGATAGAGATTGGTTTTCCATCCCTCTCCAGCATAACGGTAAATCACTGCAGATATTTTTCCATTGACTATTATTGCACGTATATCTCTGGGTGGCCTCTTTACATATTTCTGTATATAATAGACGTTTTCGTTTATCATGTCATTCATTGAGAATACGGTCTCCGCCATGTTGTCATTTCCAATCAATGATATCATTCTACCCCAGCTTCCTGTAACAGGCTTAAAAACAACAGGATAACCAGCCTCCTGGCAACTTTTGATGGCAGAATCTTTTGAAAATGATGCTGTTGTTTCTGGAGTTGGTATTCCATTTCTGTACAGATAAGCCGTAGTGAGCAATTTATTTCCGGCTGTATTGAATGTATTGTATGAATTCACTGTTGCAATTCCATTGGCTTCCAGAACATATGAATAATATAATGAACGTTTATGGCTCATGCAGCGTAGCAATACAGTTCCCTCAATGCCAGTGGGTCCAGTCAGGTTAAGAATTTTATCTTTTGCATTTATAATATTATAATTGATGTTTTCTTTCTGCATGGCCTTTATTATCTCTTTTTCTTCCCATGCAATTGTATCGTAGATAAGTGAAATCATAGCAAGCGAATATTCCAGCATTCTTAAATATTTTTACATTAAACTATAATACTGTGCATTATAATTACAATATTTTGGATATTAATGAAATTTTTAACATTATCTTAAAAATATTAATATCAATTCTCCAATTTATTAATTATGCATTCCATCGTTCTGTTAATATTTAATTTAGAAATTTCTTCAACCTTCGTTTTTCCCATTATTTTTATAATAAGCCCGAAGTCGAATGAGCTGAACCAGTTAATTGCTGTACAGTCTCCTTCCTTTTTGTATTCTATATCGACTGCAAAATTAATTTTTGAGCCGGCAATTCTCCCAGAACCAGTTATGTTTAACTTTTCTGCGCTGTCTATATATTTAAAAGCCATTTTTCCAGTTACTGATTTCATGGCACTGATATTTGCAGCCGAGATATCAAGCTTTATCTTGCATTTTATCTGATCTTTTTCGCGCTCTATGTCATAAATGCCAAGCAGGCATGGCAGAATATTTTCAATGTTTGCTAAAAACTCTGAAACATAGCCGATTTCCCGTTTAACTTTAAATTCTCCACTGAAGTCCATAATCATTCACCAATTTTTATAGCTTCATTCAGCATAAATGCGCTCTCAATTTGATTTTCATAGCCATAATCCATACTGCGGCCATAGGATCTTATATAATTCATAAAATCCATATCTATCATGTTTCTATACTTATCCTTAAATTTATCAAAGGTATTGTCGAATATTATGTTTTTAGTATTCTGGCTTTTAACTCCAGTTAGCTTTCCAATTTCCTTTGAAATATTTTCACCCATAAGCCTGGATGTTGTAAATTTTCCACCTATTATAGTCAATAGATTGTCTAAATTGTGATATATCTTAAAATCCCTTGAAGCCCTTGAACTCTCTTCTCTGACCAGGGGGCGCATTGAACTGTACAGTTTTTTGTATTTATAATTCTTTAAAGATGGAACCATCTGTGATACCTCAGATATCATTGTATCGAGATCTTCCGGATCTATTTCCGTATCTTCTACGTTTTCTGAAATAATTGCAACCGTGCCGGCCACTGACATCTGCCCATAAGGAAGTATTATATCTCCATCAGATGGCTCTCTCATCCTGCTCATTATAGAATTGACAAGCAAATTATCATACGATGCCATATAACCGAGTGTTGGCATGACCTCAAAATCCTTAATGCCAAACGATTCAAGCAACTTGCCGGACCATGGCCCCGTACTGTTCACCACGTAATCAAATTTTTCTGAATAGATATTATTTTTATATCTATATTTTATTTCAGATATATTATTTTCTTCAACCTTTGCACCGACAACCTCAGACCTGAATTTTAATTTAGCACCTTCCAATTTAGATTCTACTGCTACTGCAGAACCAAATGCGTGGCCATAAATAACCTTGTCCGGAACCCGGATGGCACGCTGGACCATTCTATTTACATTAGGCTCAACCTTCAACAGTTCTTCAGTTGTAATTTCCTCTGTTGGTATTCCATTTTCCTTATTTTTCGATATCAATAAGTTTCCGTATTCACTTTCTTCATCATTGAGTGCTAAATAATAACCACCTGTATTCTTGATAAATGAACTTGCATTCTTGCTCAAAAGTCTATTCTCTGAAATGCATTCCCTGGCCGATGTGCTATCAGATACTGAATATCTTGCACCACTGTGCAGCATGCCATGAAATCTGCCCGATGTGCCTGATAAAATATAATCCCTGTCCATTAATGTAACATCATAACCATCCATTGCCAGATTCAATGTGGCAAATAAACCTGTTATCCCTGCCCCAATAACGCATATCTTTTCCATTATATGCTGATTTTAATATTATATATATTCTTATGTGGATATCATAATAATCCATTCTATGTTTTATCAATAGTGAATACAAAAATTTGCACAAATTATGTCCACATTATGCCCACATTTACCTTGCGGCAATTAATTTTATTATAAGGATTTTAAAATAACCTTTATCAGCTTTTGCAGTGCCGATTCATAATATTAAATGGCTGGCAGGAAAACCTTAATAGGGCAATGAATATTTTTAATAATGGACGCTGTTGAAATATTGATGATGGAACATTCTGGAATAAGGCTCATATCATCTAATAATCTGCTAAATACAGATATGGCAAGGCTGTTGAACTTTTATAAATTTCTGGACGGAAATCATGTAGCCGTGGAAGAACACATAGTTTTCCCTGAAATACGTTTATATTCGCCGGAATCGGCAAAACTTCTTGACCGTTTAATAGCCGACCATAAATTAATTGAAAAACTCTTTACAAATTTGATTAAATGGAATGAAAATGAAGATCCGCTATTTAAAATCCGTTTGCCTCTTTTTTATAAAATACTTACAGAGCACAATGCACTTGAGGAAGCTGAAATTTTCAAATCATGGGTAAAAGTAGATCAAGAATCACGTATAAAATCACTTAAGGAAATTAATGATCTGATTGTTTCAAATAACATTGATAATTACATGCATGAAACCGGAGTGAGCAGGGAACAGATGAGATATATATTTGGATAGGCAAACCAGGAACATTAAATTATAGCTTATGCCACAGTACATATATATTGTATATTTATTTATATAGATAGTTTAATAAGCCTTTTCTATTTACGATTCTGTGAAAGATAAAATCAGTATAAACAAGGCCGTCGTCCTCTCTGCCTTTGGCATGTATCTGGATGGCTACGAATTAACTGTTATGGCCTTTGCAATATTAATTATACCTCAATATATAAAAGTAAACACACTGGGAGATGGCCTTCTTATCGCCTCTGTGATAATTGGGGCAATTATCGGCTCTTTAATAATTGGATATATAAGTGATATTGTTGGAAGGCGCCGTGTATACGTTTCAACATTAATTTTCTTCATTATCCTTGACCTTATATCTGCACTTTCAATAAATTTCATGATGCTATTAATATCAAGAATCTTGCTTGGAATTGTCCTTGGTGCTGAATATCCCGTTGCCAATTCCTACATAGCTGAGCTTTCTCCGGATAAAAAACGCGGTTTTTATCTTGCTATGGCTACCGTATTTTTCAGCATAGGCGCAATTACCAGTGCAATAGTTGCAATATTCATGTTTCCTTTTGGGAATATAGGATGGAGGCTGATGCTGGGCATTGCAATTATTCCGGCGGTGATAGTTGAAATATTCCGATTTGATATGCCAGAATCAGAAAAATGGGTAGAAAAAAAGGAGAAAACACGCTACAGGGATATGTTTTCCAGAAAATATTCAAAAAACATACTCATAGCAGCCTTTATATGGATGCTCTATGACATAGCTGCATATGGCCTGTCATTAACGGTTCCAACCATACTCAGCATTGGCCATTTCACATCAAATGTCAATACAGCCGTTTTAACATCCATTTTCCTTGTTATCGGCATTATTTCCGGTATTTTTGTCATGCTGAAAGTAGATAAATTTGGAAGAAAATCTATACAGATATCTGGTTTTTTAATGCTTGCAATATTATTCATACTTCTGCCGCACTTCTACTATCTTGCCGGCATTGTAGTTATATTTTCATTTGCTGAACTTTTCAACGCCTTTCCAGGGGCCACTGTTGGCATAATTCCCGCAGAAGTCACAATAACAGAGTTTCGAGGTTCTTCATATGGCTTTTCCTCTATGCTGGGAAAAATTGGTGCAGTTATTGGAGTTATAACAATGACCCTGCTTGAACACGGCAAAAATTATTTTGATGCATATATATTTCTTGCAGCAGTGATGATAATTGCAATTTTGCTTACATTAATGCTGCCTGAAACAAAAAATAAAGAAATAGAATAAAAATATGCAATATATTTATTTAAAATATGGGCTTTTAAATTTGGGATTTTTATTTTTAATTATATCTATAGACGATTCATAGCCTGCATCTGCATGCCTTATTACTCCAATTCCTGGATCAGCATTTAAAACCTTCTTAATCCTTTCCGCTGCGTCCTCTGTACCATCAGCTATAAGAACAAAACCAGAATGTATAGCATTGCCTATCCCGGTGCCGCCACCATGGTGAACCGATACCCATGAAGCACCGGATATTGCATTCAATAAGGCATCAAGTATTGGCCAGTCAGCAATTGCGTCACTGCCATCTTTCATTGCTTCAGTTTCCCTGTAAGGCGATGCCACAGATCCGGTATCATGATGGTCTCTGCCTATAGCAATAGGTGCATCCAGCTCTCCATTTTTGACCATGTTGTTTATCATAAGCCCGATTTTCTCCCTTTCACCGTAAGAAGCATAGCATATTCTTGCAGGCAATCCCTGAAAATGAACATATTCCGATGCAAGTTTAATCCAGTCAGTCAGGTGCTTATCATCTATATTTTTTATTATGGCATCGTCAATTTTTCTTATATCTTCAGGATTTCCGGAGAGGGCAAGCCATCTGAATGGGCCTGAACCAACGGCAAATAAATCCCGTATATATGCTGGCACATAACCAGGTATGTCAAAGGCATTTTCAAGGCCACCCTCTTTTGCCCTGGTTCTTACATCGTTGCCATAATCAAAAACTGAAGATCCTTTGCTCTGGAAATACAGCATGGCTTTTACCTGTTTTACAATAGTTTCATAAACTTTTTTCTTAAATTCCTGGGGATTTTCTTCCCTGAAATTCTGGAAATTGTCAATGGAATAACCTTCAGGAACATAGCCAATGTTCATGTCATGTGCTGCGGTCTGGTCCGATACTATATCCGGTACAACGCCTTTCTGAACCAGTTCAGTATAAATAGTGGCAGCATTTCCCAAAACGGCTATCGATATAGGTTTTCTATTTTTTATTGCCTCATCCTTCCATTTCAGGGCTTCATCCAGGCTTTCTGTATACTTATCAAGATATTTATCCCTAAGGCGCCTGTTTATTTTTTCTTTATCAATCTCAACTATGATGCTGGCACATTTATTCATTTTGGCTGCAAGAGGCTGTGCGCCTCCCATTTCGCCTAAGCCAGCAGAAAGGAACCATTTTCCTTCAAGATTGTCTTTTCCATAAACCTTTTTAGCCAGTGCATAAAGTGTTTCATAGGTTCCCTGAAGAACACCCTGTGTTCCTATATATACCCATGATCCTGCTGTCATCTGCCCAAACATTGTCAGCCCACGCGCTTCAAGGTCCCAGAATATATCATCAGTTGCCCAATGTGGAACAATCTGTGCATTTACTATAAGAACTCTTGGCACCTCTTTTGATGTCCTGAATATGCCAACTGGCTTTCCGGATTGGATCAACAGCGTTTCATCATTTTCAAGATTTTTTAAGGACTCAATGATTTTATCATACGCTTCCCAGTTTCTGGCAGCCTTTCCCTTTCCGCCGTAAACAATTAAGTTATCTGGGTCTTTTGCAACAACTGGATCCAGATTGTTCATTAAAAGCCTTAAAGCCCCTTCCTGTGACCATCCCTTTGTATTAAGCTTATTTCCATGTGGTGCATGAATTTCCCTGTGTTCCATAAATGATTACAATATTAAAGCATATAAACATTCTTTTTTCTAACTATTTAATTAATATAGCAGGCCTAGAATTATATATAAAACCTCCGCAACTAAATAATATAAATATAACCTGGTCATGCCAACAAATACATTTATAAACAGTTTAAAATTCAGTTATAATGGATATCAATAAAAATCTGATCACGAAAATGAGGGATGTGGTATACCAGAACCTCATGGAGAGCTATCTTCCATTTCCACTGGATACAAAACTATATTCATCATGGGCTAAAGAACTTCCAGTAGGTGGAGATACAATTATATATACATCATATATGTACCAGATTTCCAGCATACTTAAAAAATATGAATCAATGTTTCCAAAAATATACAGGTTAAATATACCACGTAAACTGATGAATGCATCTAAATTTATTATAAAACCCAGTGAGAGTGAAATTCAAAGGTCCTTTTTAATTATAAATAATATAGTGCAGCTGCTGCACAGCAATGGCATAAAATTTGGTTACTTATATGATGATGAACCATATTCCGGTGCTCTTTTGCTGGAATCTGGCTTTCTCAATGAATTTAAATCATATGGAGAAAAACTTCATGCATACTTCAAAGAAAGAGGCGTTAAGCATATCATTACAATTGATCCCCATACCACAAATTCTTTGAAAAGACTGTCAGAGATGATTGATTTTGATATAGATGTTAAAAATTACCTTGAAATTGTGGACTTCAGTGGCAGCGGTGAATATGTTATACACGATTCATGCCTTTATTCCCGTTCAATGGGAATGTATGATTATTTAAGAAAAAAAATAGAAATGTCTGGCATAATTGCTAAGGAGGATTATCTTATTACCAGCAAAGAAATGGGCAGCTGTTGTGGCGGCCCTCTTTCACTGGTTTCAGTATCAGATAGCAATGACGTGGCAAGTGAACGTGCAAAAAAATTGCTTTCTGTCAATAGCAGTGTAATTGTTATGTGCCCCCTATGCTATCAGAACCTTGCACCTTATGTGAATGACATTAAAGATATTGCAGAGGTTATATCGCCAGCTACTGGCCATTAAGCAAGAGTTCTGGATCGAAACACTGGAATTGATAATATGTTATTGAAATATGATAAAAAACATAAAACCAAAACAGAAACCATATTGGAAAAAAGCATACGCGCCATTGGATAGGCATGGCTGAGAATATGTATTGAACAGGAATACCATATACATGAATAATATAATACTCTATTTCAACAACATAATTGGAGCCAGGCATGGTTGAAGGACATAGAATTGCTATTTCAAGTATAATAAAAAAATGAAATAATAAACAGGGTGAAAAATATGGGCAAAAATGTGAGAAAAGTTCAGTTAAGTAGATATGTATTGGGATTGAGCCTATGGTTAAAATTATCCAGGCTTTCGAAGAGCATGGGCATGCAGGAGGTGCATTATAATGAATTATGAATGGGATGTTGCAATAAACAAGGCTATTTTAAATAATTCGCCAAATGTTGATAAAATTCTGAAGGAAAATCCTTATATTAAAAATATTGCAAAGGAACTGCGAAACGTAAAATTGTCAGTTCTGGACAATATGGATATGTATATTGAGAAAACGGCAGAGAGCGTGAAAAGGACTGGCGGGCATTTTCATTATGCTAAAGATGCAAAAGAGGCAATGGACATTGCCAGGCACATAATAGATGAAAAAAAGCATATTGTCCTGTCAAAATCCAATATTTTATACGAAATAAAATTGAGGGAGATTCTTAACAGTGAGGGAAAAGATGTATGGGAAACAGACCTTGGCGAATATCTTATCCAGATTGGCAATGATATGCCATCCCATCTCGTTGCTCCAGCTATCCATTTAACAAAAGAAAAGATCGGTGAATTGTTGAATGATAATATAGACAGATCAATTTCACCTGAAACATCAGCTGAGGATATGGTAAAAGCGGTCAGGGGATTTCTCATGGATAAATACCTGAATGCAGAAGTGGGCATAACAGGTGCCAATGCGATTGCTGCCGATACCGGTTCTGTACTTCTTATAGAAAATGAGGGAAACATAAGGATGGATACAGTACTTCCACAGATGCATATTGCCATAACTGGAATAGATAAAATTGTACCAACGCTGAAAGATGCATTTAATGAAGTGATAGTACAGGCATCCTACGCAGGATTTTACCCGCCAGCCTACATAAATGTAACATCAGGCCCAAGCGCCACTGGCGATATAGAATTGCAGCACGTTTCACCTGCTACCGGGCCCAGGGAATTCCATCTGATATTGATAGACAATGGAAGAAAGGAGGCAATAAAATCAGACCTGAAGGAATCATTGCTGTGCATCAGGTGCGGAAGATGCTATTTTTCCTGCCCTGCCTATAAATTATACGGCAAAGAATTTGGTGATAGCCCATATACAGGGCCAACAGGAATAATGTGGGAAGCCATTACATCAAAAAAATATGACAAATCAATGCTGTGCATGCATTCTGGCGGTTGTATGGAGGTATGCCCAATGGATATAAATATACCAAGAGCCATTGAAAAAATTAAATTCAGGTACATTGATGGCGAACCGGGAAAATAATTAATATGAATTTGCTATATTAAATCATGATTGTACATGGCAAAAGGATGTTAATATATACAATATAAACTCTTAAAGCCAAAGGCCTGCACTTGCATGCAACAGTATTGCTCAATTTGAATATGACATAAAAACGCCAGAACAATATTAAAGAAAAATATGGATCAGTATAAATCAATATAGTGAAGCTGCTTCCCTGAAATACCTTGCAATGTACATGCAGCGGAATTCAGTGGCAATTAGAAGAAAAATCAGAGGGCACCAATGATATTTGATGAATATAAACAGCATTATAAAAGAAATGAAAATTTTGTTTTTCCAGATTATTCTGGGCTGAATTTTTCAAACATAAATAATACAATACTTGATTTATTTGGGATAAAATACAGTGGAAATTCAATTGAAAAAAAACTTGTTGAGAACATTTATGGAAACCGCAAGGTTGTTTTTATATATATAGATGGTGTTGGCTATGATTCGTGGATGAATTACTTCAATACTTGCAGTGTTTTTCAGAAAATGGGCATAGAGGGAAATGTTGCGCCCATAACTGCTGTATTTCCATCAACAACTGCAGCCGCCAGCAATACTATAAATACTGGCCTTCAGCCCCTGGAGCATGGTTTATTTGAATGGCGCCTGTTTATAGAGCAGTATAATATGTCGATAAAAAGCCTGCCTTTTATACCTGTATATCAGGAAGACAGGCAACGATTTGCAGAATTGGAGGCTGACCCTGCAGTTTTATTTCATGGAAAAACGTTCTATTCAACTTTAAAGGAAAATGGAATTAAATCTTATATTGTTTCAGAATCTTCATTGATGAAAAGCGATTATAGCAAAATAATGTATGATGGTGCAAAGGAGAAGAAAAGATATGATTTCCTTTCAGAGGGTTTTATAATATTAAAAAAACTTTTAAAAAAAGCTAAAGAGAATTCCTATACTTTCTTTTATATTGAAAATCTGGATAAAATGGAACATCGCTATGGCCCTGGCAGTGAGGAGCATCTGACAGCTATAAAATTTTTATCTCTCATGTTTGATAGCCTGTTAAAATCACTATCAGGTGAAGACATATCAATGATAATATCATCTGACCATGGCTTCACGCCTGTCAACCAAAAAATCTATGTAAATAAAATAGATGAATTTTTCAGAAAATGCCAGGGCAAAGCAATACCAGAAACATGGAGCCCACGTGATATGATGCTTTATGTCAATGATATTGATTATGTTAAAAAAACGTTGCAGGATCAACTTGATGGAGAAGCAATGGTAATTACAGCAGAAGAAATGCTAAAAATGCAATTGATGGGCACGGGCAATTTAAATAATAAATACAGGTCCAGAATAGGCGATGTACTTGTGCTTCCATACCCAGGCAGGACTGTCTGGTTTAAATATAATAAAGATGATATAATAAAAGATAGGGGCATGCATGGTGGCCTCAGCCCAGAGGAAATGCTTATACCGCTTGTAACATTAAATCTAAAAAATTATAAAAGTTAGAAAGTTATTCTATGCTCTTTGCCAGCTTTTCATATACATTGAGGAATTCAAGGCCTTTATTAATTCCTCCAAATATTTCGTCCCTTTTTATTGACTCTGCATCTGCCCTCATTTTATCCGGGTCTTTCAGCCCAGCATTTGCAATCATGGACTGTACGCACCTATTAACTCTGAGTGGGCTCAGTTCAAATTTAAACATGGAATCCACTATTGATTTCATATTGTCAATAATAAATTGCCTTGACTGCTCATTTGAAGACATAGAAACATAGAAGGTATCCATATCCTGTTTCTTTACTGCACCTGAATTTATAAACTCTATTATTTTATTGTGGTTTTCATCTCCAGCCAATACGCCCGCCGCAATAATTGCCTTTGTTTTGTCCTCATCATTTGTGCTATTCTTAATAATTCCAGAAATATATCCAAAATCGTTGTTTATGCTGGCACTGGCAATTAAATATGCCTGCCTGAAATCAGGGTTAATTGCTGTATAATTGCTGTATTTATCCAATAAAGTTTTGCAGAAATCTTTATTTATATATGAAAGGCGGGTATACAGCTGCGATAAACTTATTTTATAGTTAAAGTCCTCGCTTCTATTATTCTGGATAAATTCCATTTTATCCTTAATATAAAAGTTTGCAAGATCCCTGAAATAATTGCTGTTTGTAATATTGTAAAGGCTGTAAAGCTGCTTTGATATCTCATCTATTATTATATTTTCATTTACAACGTAGAACTTTTCAAGCCTCCTGATATACTGGCTTAAATTAATTTTTCCTGATAGGAGGAAAGCATACAGGTCATTTATTATCCCCCATTTTTCGTATGTATTTACCTGCTGCATATTTCTAAAAATGTTTTCAAACATGAAATCGTCATATAATACCCTGTAAAATCCATTATGGTTGAAATTCAATGATATTATATCGCCTTCAAGTGCAATGGTATGCCCTTCCATTAAAATTTTCTCCTGGCTTGAAAACCTATTTATGAATAATGGTATCTTCCATTCCTGTTTATTTTCATTATCAATAAAGTAAAATTGGTTCTGGGTAAGTGTAAGGGCATTGGTTTCTCTCTTAACCTCTATATATGGATAGCCCTTCTGGCCTATCCACTGTTCCATAATAGATGATATGCCCATCTTGGATTCCTTTTCAATTGAGTTCCAGAGGTCTGAGCCTGCCGCATTGCTATAAGAAAACTCCTTTAAGTAATTCCTGAGTGCATTCATAAATACATCATTTCCAACATAAGCCTCAATCATTCTGAGCACATTGGAGCCCTTTCCATATCTTATCTCATATGAAAGCTGTGATACGCCCTTTGGATCGGATACATCCGCATTAATGGGGTGTGAGCTTATCAGTGAGTCCATTGTATATGCACCATCTGTCTGGTCAAGCAGGAAATCGCCAAAGAATTTCCAATCAGGGTTTACGCTGTCCACAGTCTTAAAGGCAAAGAAAGTTGCAAAACTTTCATTAAGCCAGAGATCGTTCCACCATTTCATTGTTACAAGGTCTCCAAACCACATGTGGACAAGTTCATGTGTGATCACTTCTGCAGTGCGCTTATAGCTTTTGCTTGTAGTAGAATCATCTATATTAAGCAAAATTTCACGGAATGTAATGGCTCCCCAGTTTTCCATTGCACCTGCAGCAAACTCTGGAACAGCTATGAGGTGCAGTTTTGGCAGCATATAATCGATATTTGTGTAATTTTCAAGGTAAGCCAGCGATTTTTTTGCCACCTCAACAGGATATTTTGAACCGGTAAGATTGCCGTGCATTGCAGCTAAATATATCTTTTTATTCCTGTATTTATCAGTAATTTCATCAAAATGCCCAACTCCAAGGTAGACAAGGTATGTAGCCATTATTGGCGTTGTTTCAAATTTAACAACTTTCTTTGAATTTTCTATTTTTTCACTTTCCGGAGGCATATTTGAAATTACATCAAGGTCTTTGTCAACTTTCATTGTTATATTAAATACAGCCTTGTAATTCGGATTGTCGATGCATGGAAATGCCCTTCTGGCATCAGATTCTTCAAACTGGGTGGAAAGTATGTATTCTTTTTCAGTTCCAGCAACATAAAACCCTTTCAGGCCGCGGTCGTTATCTGATGAAAAATCAATTTCTACCTCTATATTTCCGCCTGGAGTCTCAAATTTTAACGATTCGCTATCTACCTCAAACTTAATTTCAGAATCATTTAATTTTACTGATTCTATTTTAATCTTGTTGAGATCAAAAGAGATGCTGCGTTCAGCATCCTTAATTTTGACCGATTCATGGCCACGGTATTTCTTACCCTTAAAATTTATATCAAATTTTATATCATAACTATCAACTTCCATGATAGACTATAATGATTGGTTTAATAAATTTTTTTCATTTTCAATACATTTTGTGCCAGAACAGAAAAATTGCAGTATAAATAATACAAAATTCACTAATTCAGCATAGTTCGAAACATAATCTATTGCTACATAAAATTTTTGATGGGCACCAACGTTCTATTAAGCAGATTTAATTTTTTATCTTCGGCATTTTCTATATTAAAAGTTATTGCAGATGCAGATTCTATTTCGCTTATTGTCCATAACTCTTGAAGAATCAACTTTTTATCAGTTCTGAAGCCCGATGGTAGAGCACATCATGCAATATTTGTAAAAATTCAAAATTCTCTGGAATAAATCGATAGCTGTAGCTCTCATTCCTTGATAGTGAACGATAGTAATACATAAGCTCTATGGTTTTTGTTCCTCCTCTGAAAGCAATCTTTGCAGCCCTGTTATTGCTCAATAAAATGGCATAGTCATCTATCTCTCCCTTATCGGCAGGAACTCCTTTCATAAATTCAAAATCCTGTGCCTTTTCTCCCATTATTATAAAATTTTCTAGCGATTTAATAAAATCAAAAATTTTAAGGTATAGCTTTTCGTAATCTTTATCTATCTTTGAAAGATTCGCTATTATGCCTGCAAGCTCATTTTCCTTTGAAAAATAGAGTTGCACTTCAGAATCATACTCTTCGTCTTTCTGTGTAATACAGCAGTGGAACTTTGGAAATTCTTTCATTATTAGTTAGAGGTGCGTATATTATAAACTTTTTCTCTATTTATTTCAATGTTGCCTGTATTAAATCCTTTTATATTATTTGATAAAATTTTAAAAAATAAATGTGCCATATTTATATATCAAATTATACTACCAATTTATGGATGATAGATACGTCTATGCTTATATTGGAACTTTATCCATCATCATAGCCCTTTTTATCGAGTTCCTCATTGGAATATATATAAATCTTGCTATTCCTTCTGCTGTATTATCTGGAAGTACCATTACCAATGGGCATTATTCTCCTGGAGATTTCATGTTAATAATGGTGCATATATCACTTGGGTTTTTTATTGTCTTGATCTCATTCCTGATTTTAACTTTAAGTATTAAACTTAAACGGGCAAAATTGATATTTGCTTCATCGCTTGCAACAGCATTTATTATCACTGCCGTTTCTGTTGAAATTCTATTTTTATTTAAATCAACGGAGCTGTATTCTTTTACTACAAAATCTGCCTTTATAATTGCTTTAGTTTCTGAGCTATATTATATCTATAGGATAAGGCATTAATAAATTAATTTTTTATCAGGCTGTGTGCTCTTTTAAAAAGCACATCACGTAAAATAAGCAGAAATTCAAAATTTTCTGGCGTGAACCTTTTGCTATATTTTTCATCCCTTGACAGCAATCTGTAATAATACATTACCTCAATAGTTTTTGTTACACCCCTGAAAGCAATTTTTGCACATATAGAATCACTTGATAATATGTTATAATCATCTTTCCATCCCTTTTCCGCAGGGAGTTCCTTTATAAATTCGAAGCTTATTGGATTTTCACCTGTTATTATAAAATTTTCCAGTGATTTGATATAATCTAACATCTTAAGATAATATATTCTGTATTCTCTATCCTTCCTGGAAAGATTTGCGATTATGCCTCCAAGTTCATATTCTTTTGTAAAATAGAGCTGTACAGCAGAATCATAATCCTCCTCCTTTTGGTCAATGCAGCAGTGAAATGTAGGAAATTCTTTCATATTTTAACATTAATTCAAGAGATATAAACTTTCTCCAACATTATAGCAATATAGCAAGTTTTATGCTTATTCATGTAAAATGATAAAGTTGTTTCAATTCCACAAATGTGAGTTTTGCTATAATTTTTATTTTTTGCATATTCATGCATATTTAGAAGAATTAAAATCAGTTAATGAAAAGCATTCACGGCAGCACCGGGCTATCAAGATAACATATGTTATTAACCTTAAATGAATTCAATGTTATATCAATAAATTTGTGTTTTATTTCTTCAAATGGTAATTTCTTTCCAGATAATTTTTCCATTGATGACATTACATTTGAAGGAAAATTGCATGGATCAATCTTATTGAACCTGGAAAGGTCTGTAGATACGTTCAGCCCAATTCCATGGAGTGTAGAAAAACGGTTTATGCCAAGCCCAATTGAACAGATTTTTTTATCACCGGCCCAGACACCGGTTTTTTCATTAAACATGGGATTCCCACTTATTCCATATATACTCAGCAGGCTTATGACATCGCCCTGAATTTTCTTTATAAGGTCCAGTGCATTCATATTCCTTTTCTTCAAATTAATAATATAATATACCACCAGCTGGCCTGGCCCATGATATGTTAAGTATCCTCCCCGGTTAACTTTTACTGCAATGCCCGGGTCACCATGGTAATGAACTCCTGCTGTATATATATCATCATGTTCTAGAAACATAAATGAATCATCAATAAGCCCATCATTCACCTGATCATTCAGGCTATTTTGAATCTTTAATGCCTCATAATAATCAACCCTTTTAAGGTTGTAAACATAGCTTTTGCCTGTATTTTTGTTCACCATTGCCATTTCACTCCATAAATTATAGAAATTGCACAGGTATATAAAAGTATAGAGAAATCATTTAAGTAATTGGGCCATTATAATCTGTGAATAAAATGTTTACAGATGTTAAAAATATAGATTATATAATTAAGGGAAGGGAGACTACTGACGGTGCCGGTGTGAAATTAAAAAGAATCTTTGGAGGCCCTAATACGGTTGATATTACAGACCCATTCTTACTTCTTGACCGTTTTGGTTCTGATAGAATAGAGGAATATATAGCTGGCTTTCCATGGCATCCGCATAGGGGAATTGAAACCGTGACATACCTGCTTTCAGGCAAAGTGGAACATCAGGACAGCACCGGCCATAAAGGAGTAATTTACCCGGGGGACCTTCAATGGATGACTGCAGGCAGCGGAATATTCCACCAGGAAATGCCTGAACCCCTGGATGAAAAAAATCCAGAAGAGTTAATGAAAGTGAATGGAATGCCAACACTCGTTGCAGGATTCCAGCTGTGGATCAATTTGCCAGCAAGATTCAAAATGACTACACCGACATACAGAAACATAAAAGCTGCCCAATTGCCATGTATAAATGGTGATGGTTTTTCTGTCAAAATAATTGCAGGAAGTTATGGAAAAATTGATGGATTGTATGATTCAAAATACGGAATTGATCCTGTTTATCTTGATATTTCCATGGACGAGTCTGCTGAATTTACATATAAAATAAATAATGCTTATAATACTATCTTATTTGCTGTTAATGGCCAGGGTTATCTGAGAAACCAGAAATTAGAGAAGGATACCGCAGCTATACTGTCAAAGAATGGAAGCTATGTGCAGATCAAAACTAAGAACTCAAAGTTCCGATTTTTATTGTTGGCTGGAAAACCTACAAATGAAATCATAAAATGGTATGGCCCTATTGTGATGAATAACGATGATCAGATACGGGACGCAATCAGGGATCTTGATAACAATAATTTCGTAAGGAATAAAGAACCCGTTTTTGAGATTTGACCATTTTTGATTTTTCCTGCGCATGAAATAAACAAAAATTATAATTATAAAACTGATAAATTCATATATCATACATTAA
>JAVYST010000024.1:0-18474 GCA_038729085.1 Ferroplasma sp.
TTTCCTCAATTGCATGGCTGAAGGGCATATGGCCTATATCGTGAAGAAGCCCCCCAATTGCAGGCATGGAATCATCTATGCCAAGTGTATTTGATAGCTGCCTGGCCATATGCATGGTTCCAATAGAGTGTTCAAACCTGCTGTGGTTTGCACCTGGAAAAACAAGATTGCACAGGCCAAGCTGCTTTATATAACGCAATCGCTGGAAATATTGCGAATCTATTATTTCATTCAATACACCGTCAACACGGATAGGCCCATTTATCGGATCCTGAATTATGTTAACGCCATTATAATCTCTATTGAACATAAATGCACCTTGATAGTTATTACAATAATATATTAAAGCAAATGGTATTTATAAATATATTAATATTTAAATTAAAACTGGACACATTCGACTCAGACCAGGTGTTTTAACAGCGCCCTTTATTTCCTCTCCTCCCCGCACCCTCCCAGCATCGATGGTTCAGGATACCGGTGCTCCCTTCCGGGCCTGGCGGGATTTCCCAATTGATTATGCCTATTATTTCCTTTGAAATGATAAACATAAACCCCCAATCCAGAAGGACAGAGACTCTACGATTCCATAAAGACTGTTAAAGGCCTGGTTGCCCTCGCCGAACAGTCGCCCCCGCATTTCGGCACGGGTCACAGAGAGTGCCTGGCTCTCCGGTCAAGTCCAGCATAGGTAAATCAATACATCTTAAAAATATTTTGCTATTATTTCTATCATTGCAATTATAATTATTAAAATGGGTACACAGCAATGTTCTTTCATTGCCTGGATTAAAGCAATTACTATGGCATGCTGGCCAGAGTAAGATAAGCCAGAATTGCAGGTTGCAAGTTCAAGCTATAAATAAAATAATTACCTTTTGTAATATAATTCAGCCCTTCTGTAATCATTTTCTGTATTAATATTAAAAAAAGCAGTGTCATCTATATCTATACTGGTATAATTAAGTTCAGCATCACCAATCTTTTCAAAAAAAATAGATATTCCCACAGCTTTATGGTTTATGGCAAGCGTCGTTATCCCTGACCCAATTTTATAACTCTTCGATATAAATTCTGATAATGTTGAACTGCTAAATAGAAGATCAGCAGAAATGATTAAAACATATTGTGGAAATCTATTTACTGAAAGTTTCAGATCGTGGATGTAGTTTCCATTTCCATATATAATGTGCGGAGACATGTTAAATATAACTTCTGGTGTATTGCTGCTGACGCAAATGCTGAACTTAATATTTGCATTTTCCAGCTCTTCTATTACATGGCTTATAAGAGAGTTTCCACCTATTTTAAGAAGCATTTTGCCCGGGTTATGAATTCTTGAGCCACTTCCTCCTGCCATTATAACTGCATGCATTTTATATTCATTATACTATTTTAAATTTTAATCTTTCGAACAATTGTTTTTAAGATAATATATCTTAATTGATGCCAATTTAAAATTTTCCTGCATAATTAATATTTATGGATGGCAAAAATGCAGGGCCAATTAAAAATAATGGAAGAGATAATAGTTATTTTTTAAAAGATAATTGCCAGGCATAGAAATGAAACCGAAAAGAAGGCTCTGAAAACAGCAGAAGGCAGATATGAGAGAATTCCTGTTTAAAATAAAGTATATGAAAGTATTTCATGGCAGAAGAAAGCAATGGATTCCGCTATATTAAACCATATATACAGAATACAAGAAATTTGAATCATATTATTTATGTTTTTGTATAATAAATGTATTGCCCTTCCATGTTTCTAAGCTATCAATAGAATTTGATATAAATGAAGAGCAACTGAAAGCCAGAATATCAATAAACGTGGATTAAAGTACTACAATAATGTCAGATTTGCAACAGGATATTAATATTATCAATGAACTTATTTAATATATAATTCAAAAATATTAATTTTTCAAAGTTATAATATACTAACAGAATTTTCTGCTTATAAACAGAAGAAATAATTTTTACCTTCTAAAAGGGTTGTTGCTGTCAGTAACGGTTTTTTTCTTAGCTGCTTTAGTTTCATTTTTTCCAAATATGGATATATTTTCTTCTTTAACTTCAATAATAGTGGTATTTTTTTCACCCCTGGTTTTCTTTTTTCCATTAATCCTGGCCTCAGTATTTTTTTTGTTCCCAAGATTTTTGCTTCTCAATGGCTTTATTGTATTTCTGTTCCCACTGTTGTCTGCGCCACTCATTTTATCACCTCATTGTAAACAAATTCGTCGAAATAATTGTACTTGAAATCCATGTGTTCTGCAAGTGTGAAACCATAGCTGTTGAAAATTTTCACAAGTTCATCATGTTCAATTCTCACATCCAGCGGAGGCCCCATTTTGCTTTCCATATTAAATTCGATCAAATATACATGCAATGGTTTTCTGGAGTTTGATTTCATAAATTTCATAACATCTTCCACGCAATCAATGTCATGAAAAACAGTTGAAAAAAATACTTTATTGAAACCCTTCAACTGAAGATCGCATATATCTTTATTTATTATCTTAACATTGCCATAATCGCCTATGCTTGCCTTAAGGCGTGGAAAGGCCGAAGGTTCCCTCTCAACACAGAAAACTTCACCATCAGAAATAATTTCGGCGAATAATTTTGTATAAAATCCCTCTCCTGCCCCCATATCTATTATGGAATCATTACTCTTTAACATCATTTTCTCAAGTATTTCACGGTAAGGAATATGCTTATTTCTAAATTCTGCAATTCTCTCATAATCCATAATAAATAATATCTACAGGTTATTTTAACTTTCCGAGAAGCTATTTACATATTCTCAATGAATGTTTTAATTTATATGGTATAATAAAAATTCTATAGATAAAAATTGCATCTGCAAGTAATTTTCTTAATATTGTGCCTTTGGATTTCGATGCAGGAATGCCCTTAATTATTGTTCCATTATCTTTGATGAGATAACGCTGAATGCCACTGTCAAATCTGACTCATTTAAAATAATCAATGTATTATTATAAAATGATAATATATGAAGAATATTGATGCCGGCGCGATAAAGCAGTGCCGTTATGAAATAGACATATCCTCTTGTCTGCCCAATTTCATCTGGGCTGATTATTGTCAGTTCACCAAGGCCACCTGACATATCCAGTATCTGGTCAGATGGAAATGAATTCCAGATAGCTGATATGCTCTCACTATCACCGATAAGTGTGAGTCCCTTATCATCTTCAAGGAATGATATACTGTTGAGTTTTTTCGAATTATTTATAATATTTGAAACAATTTTTAAATTAACATAACTCTTTTTTATAGATATAATAGAAACATTTGCCGACATTTCCAGATTTGACCTGTCAAGCACATAGGACTGGGGTACTCTTCCTGATACTCTTTTATAACGCTTTATAGCAGCAACTGTTGCGTCAAAATCGTTTATATTTGATTCTTTCATTATCAGCCGTGCCAGTGCTGAAGTGTTAACTATGCCCATATCTATATGATTTCCAATTTCCGGGTTTTTGCCCAGATATTCTTTAACTATGTCAGCGGTGCTAACCATTTTACAGTATATTGGATTTCCATTAAAATATTTTATTAATTTTTTCATGAAAAGAAAAATTATGGCGCATATTTAAATAGCTATCGCCGGGAATATTTCAACGCATAGTGAAGTAAACCATTCTTATCTTCATATGGCCGTGGGCTTCCTGCTTCTCTGGTTCTAGTTGCTATTGCCGGCATAGTTCCAAATTTGATCCGAGAGCTTCAGGCCATGGATGATTGTGGTATACTAACGGTACGAAAACTTTATTAGACGAACTCGGGCAAAGTTGTTTTTCCAGATGCATGGGCTTTCAATATCATTTACTTCCATTGATATCAGGCAGAATGCCATCCTATATTATAATTGCGTTTCAACGTTTATTTTTAATAGTACTTTAAAAGATCTTTTCTCTGTGCAAATTATATTTACATAGTTTTTTATAACTTACTGTGTTAATTAATAATGAAGGTAAATGTAGATTTTATACATCCCCCATCTATCTATGATTTCAGGAAAAGGGATATAGACCCGGGACCCATAAGTGATGTTATTCCATCTACTCCAGTTTTTGAAATGTATCCGGTAGGTTTTGTAAGCATGCTTAACTATCTGGTCAAAAATGGATACAATGCCAGAATATCAAACGTTGCGGTCATGATGCTCCATTCTGATCGCTTCGATCCTGTCCAGTATCTTCAGGATATTGACGCAGACATATATGGAATAGACCTTCACTGGCTTCCACATACACACGGTGCAATAAATCTTGCTAAAATCGTAAAGGAACTGCATCCAAATTCCTACGTGGTAATGGGCGGCTATTCATCAACGTATTATAGAAATGAAATAATAAAAAACTATAATTTTGTAGATTTCGTGATGTCTGGGGATTTTCAGGAATATGGCATAATGAAGCTTGCCGAAGTTGTTGAGGGTTCCAAGAAGTTTGAAACCGTGCCAGGCCTGGTATACAGGGATAATGGCACAATTAAGGAAAACCCGCGATTTGACTTTAAAAAGGGGCTTGACAACGTGTTTTTCAATTATAAAATTCTCCTTAAAAATGCAATAAAATACCATGATATAAGGGGGCATCTTCCCTATGCAGACTGGATAAACAATCCTGAGGGCTTTACAATGATAGAACGGGGCTGTCAATATAACTGCGGTTTCTGTGGTGGTTCCAACTTTAGCTATAAAAATAATTTCATGCTCGATTACTCTTTCAGGGATCCATGCAAGGTTGTTTCAGAAATAAAAATAGCTGAAGAAATGTTAGGATCCCCAGTGTTTATGACCGGCGATCTAAACATGGCAGGACCACTTTATTATGAGAAATTTTTTGAATGCGTGAAGGAAAATGGAATTGATATACCACTCCTTACCGAATATTTTAAGCCCTTAAACGAAGACTACGCAAGAAAGCTTGGCAGGGCATTCCCAGATTTTTCAGCCGAAATATCTCCAGAAACACAGGATGAAAGAATAAGATCATGGAACAAGGCAGAATATAGAAATTCAGATATGGAAAAGTCAATAGAATATATAAAGAAATATGGCGGAAAAAAATTTGATGTTTACTTTTCAATAGGAATTTCACATCAAACAAAGGAAGAGGTCATGAAGAGCGTAGAATATGCCGGAAGGCTGATGAAAAAGTTTGATGGGGGCGGAATGAAGCTCAGCACATTCATATCTCCAATAGTGCCATTTGTCGATCCTGGCTCATTATGGTATGAAAAATCAAAAAGTTATGGAATTAACGTTTACGCTAGGTCAATTGGAGAAATATACGATATCCTGGATAAGGGAAGAACGTGGTATGATTTCCTTGATTATGACACTGGCTGGATGAAAAAGGAAGATATAGTAAATGCCACCTATGATGCAGATATAAGAATGCTTCAGCTGAGGCATGAAATTAATGATATATCAAAAGAGCTCATGGACAGTATGATTAATAATATAATGGAATACCGGAATGGTGGAAATTATAGCAAAAACAGGAGTATGGACAAACATCTTGCATACCTTAACAAGGATATAGAATGGTCAAGAAAACACAGGCTGACATTTCCATCATTTCTTATATACCTGTATAAAAACTATAATTCTGCCCTGTCTAAAATAGAGAAAGAACAATGATGGAATATATCTTATGCTTATTACAGAAAATCTAAATTATTAGATAATTTTGCGATTAAATTTTCAGTTGACTGTATCCAGCTTCATATGAAAAATTTGCAGATATTGCAAAAAAAATTTCAATGTCAAAGAATATAAACCACATTATAATAACGTTTTATGTTTGATTATATACCAACTGTATTGCGTTCACAGGAAATCATTGACAAATCATTTCATAAGGCATCGAATATAGTTGAACCATACTTTCCGAAAAAGGAAACAAAGATACGGAAGGAAATAACGGATAGAATTGCAACCATAGAAAGTATTTCGACAGGCCATCTTGATAAGCTGATTAAAAAATTTCCGACCATTGAAACATTGCATCCATTTTATTATGAACTCATAGACCTCATGTTTGATGTCAATAAATATAAACTGAGCCTGGGCAATGTTCAATGGACCAGCAATAAAATTAAAGAGTTCAGCACTGCATATATTGCAAAGCTGAAACATGCTAAAACAATATACGAATTGAACAATGTAATGAAAAGTTATTATGGAAGATATTCGTCATTGATTAAGAATATAGAAAATGATCTACTTTATCTTGGTGAATGCAGGAACTATTTAAGAAGGCTGCCCGGCATTATTACTGATATACCAACATTTATTATTGCAGGAATACCCAATTCAGGAAAGAGTTCATTAATACAGGGGTTGACAGGCACATCGCCTGAAATCGCAAGTTATCCATTCACTACAAAAGAAATCTTGATTGGTTATAAGTACATTCAGGGAAGAAAAGTTCAGTTTATTGATACGCCAGGTATTCTGGATCGGGAAATGCCAAAGAGAAATGAAATAGAAAAGAGGGCAATAATAGCATTATCCAAAATTGATGGAATTATACTGTTCCTATTCGATTATTCAGGAACATCAAAATACACAATTGAGGAACAGAACAATCTTTTTAACGAGATATCCACTACATTTTCAAATAAAGTTATCAGGATTCAAGCCAAGGTTGATATAAGTGATAAGTACGAAAGCATATGCATATCATCTGTAAGGGAAAATGGGCTGGCAGATTTAGATAATATAATTGAAAAAGAGGTTGCAGGTTATTATGAATCCAGAGATTAGAAAACAGGTTATCAGAAATGCATATTTGCATGGTGGGAAGGCTGATCTTTCTTCAGTTGTAAGCAAGCTTGTGGCAGGAAATCCAGAATTTAGAAGCAAAATGAAGGAAATCATGGCTGATGTTAAGAAAGAAATAATTGACGTCAATGCACTTGGGCTGCAGGAAATTACACGTATAGTTGAAACAGAATTCCCTGAATTCACCATAAGGGAAAAAAAGGTTGAAAAACATCAGCTGCCCGATCTTGAAAATGTTCATGGCAAAGTAGTTATGAGAATGGCGCCATCACCATCTGGGCCATTGCACATTGGCCATTCAAGAATGGCAATTCTTAACGACGAATATGTTAAAAGGTATGGAGGAAAACTTATACTCAGAATTGAGGATACAAATCCATCAAATATAGATCCTGATGCGTATAAAATGATTCCTGAAGATTTAAAATGGCTTGATGTGAATGTAACTGAAACGGTAATACAATCATCAAGGATGGAGTTATACTATTCAGAGGCAAGACGGATGATTCAGGATGGCCATATGTATGCCATTGAGGAGAACCAGCAGGAATTTCACGACTTAAAGCTAAAAAAAATAGCAGTTGCTGCCAGAAACCTTGAACCAGAGCTGCAGTTAGAAAAATTCGAAAAAATGCTTTCTGGCTATTATCAGGAAGGTGAAGCTGCACTTGTAATGAAAACCGACCTTAACCATCCCAATCCCTCAATCAGGGACTGGATAGCATTCAGATTAAATTTTCATCCCCATCCAATAACCGGCGATAAATACATAGTATATCCTACAATGAACTTTTCAGTATCTATTGATGACCATTACCTTGGATTGACACACGTTATTCGTGGCATAGACCACCTTGTCAACACAGAAAAGCAAAAATATGTGTTCAATTACAATAACTGGAAAATGCCAGAATATTTCCATTATGGTTTTATCTCAATTCCAGATGCAATTCTTAAAACAACAATTATAAAAGAAGGAATAAAATCTGGCAAATATTCTGGCTGGGATGATATACGGCTTGGCACAATAATGGCATTGAAGAAAAGGGGATACAAACCGGAAACCTTCAGGAAATACTGGATAGAATCTGGCATGAACAAAAGCAATGCTACATTCTCTTGGGATATATTCAATTCAATAGATAGAGAATTTCTGGACTTTAATGCCAGGCGATACTTTTTTGTCCCCGGTCCTGAAAAAATTAAACTTCAGAATCCTGTTCCATTAAAAAGCCATGCAGCATACCATCCAGCAAGGCCTGAACTTGGATACAGGGAATATTCACTGGGCATAAATGCCGAATTATATGTTCCAGAAAAGGAAATTTCTGGCCTGCCAGAGGGTGAAATTATACGGCTTAAAGATCTCTGCGTTGCAGAAAAAAAAGGCAAAACTATAGTATATACAGATAAAGAACCGCAGAGTCGTGTAAAAATAATTCAATGGGCTCCCGGAGATTCTGAAGGCATTACCATATATTATCCGGATGGAAATTCTGAAAATGGCCGGCTTGAACCGCTTGCATCCGATCTAAATGAAGTTGTCCAGCTTGAAAGATATGGCTATGTCAAACTCAATGGGAATATAGCATATTATCTTCATAAATGACACATTTATTTATGCAAAAGTTATAAGTTTTAGATTGCAATGCTATTATTATGAATACAGACGATCAGAGAAATGTAATCTGTGGCGGTGACCCAGATAATTACATAAAAGCTTATTTTAAGGGGCTATATTTTGACCTCGATGACAATGATGAAATTAAAATACTCTTTCTTAAGGAAAAATTTCCGTTCAGCAGGGAAAAATTCTCGGATATGGCTGCACATACAAAACTGTCATTAACCAGCTATTCAGAAAATGGAACGGATATAGAAATAATCATTAAAAAATAATCAAACTTTATCATTATTAAAATTCAGGGCCTTTCCAAGCTTATAAAGAAATATGTGGTCTATTCCTCCCTGCTCAATTCCATAACATTCCTTTTTATTGAATTTTATATTGGCTATTTCAAGCCTGTTATATTCCAGTGGCCTCCTTATCCTCTCACTGCCAAAAGAAAGTTCCTCATTAAATGTGCCGGTTTGCCTTGTTATAGCAGCATCAATTAAAAATGATGTGCTATATGGTATAATTCCATTGAAAACGGCATTCTGTGAATCGTAATTCATTAAAAATTTTTGTATGTTTTCCATATGAAATGAAGCTGCAAAAATATACTTAAGAAGTGGTGTATTAAAAATTTTTATTTTTATGTCTCCGGTTTTGTTGTCAAAATAGCTCTTGTTTGCAATAAAAATATATGACTTATTGTTCCTCACTTCTATCCGGTGCAATCCAAGATGGCCATACTCGTCATAAACAAATCCTGCTGCTAAATAACGCGCATTATTCTTTATATCATCAATCAGCGGAAGTGACAATAATCTTTTGCTGGAGTGAAGAAAAAATGGTTCTTTAATGAGGCTGGAATTTTCATTGTCAGAATTTACTGCACTTCTTATTGAAGCCATATATTTGCCTTCCTGCATATTTTGAAATATATTTAAATAAATCTTCCATCCATTGGAATATATATAATTCATATTGATTAATTGCCATGTATTAATTAAATTTTTAGATATGCCAAGAAGATTGCCAGAGAATTATATTTGCGCATTTGCTGCGTTTTATATACCAACATTAATATTTATGACAAAGTCATACAAAGGCTTATAACTGTTTATACAATAATCTTAAGATATTATGGAAAATGTTAATAATAAATACGATGCATCACAGATACAGATTCTTGAAGGCCTGAAGGCTGTAAGGAAAGTACCCGGCATGTATATAGGTTCAACAGGCCCAGAGGGGCTTCACCATATGGTTTACGAAGTGGTAGATAACTGTATAGATGAAGCCATGGCCGGTTATGGAAATGATATAAATGTGATTATTTATAAGGACGGTTCATTATCTGTTGAAGATAATGGCCGTGGCATTCCTGTTGATATACATCCAAAATACAAGCGCCCCGGGCTTGAAATTGTTTTAACTGAGCTTCACAGTGGTGCAAAATTTGATAAGACCGTATACAAGGTAACCGGCGGCCTCCATGGTGTCGGTGTCCATGTTGTAAATGCCCTTTCTGAATATTTGATTGCCCTTGTTAAAAAGAATGGAAAAATTTACTATGAAAAATTCAAGCAGGGCGTTCCAGTTTCTGGATTGAAAACTATAGAACCTCAAAATATGAAAGATAATATAGATATTGGCGACATAGATATTAAATTCCCCGAAAGTGGCACACTTATAAAATTTTATCCTGATAAAGAAATTTTTGATACTGTAGAATTCTCATATGATATAATTTCACAGCGTTTAATGGATCTGGCATTCCTCAACCCAAAACTCACAATATATATAGAAGATCGCCGCTACAACCGTAAGAATTCATACCATTTTGAGGGCGGTCTGTCAGAATATGTACAGTTCCTGGACCAGGGAAAAGAAATTGTAAACAGGGAGCCAATATACTGCAAAGAAGAATACAAGGATTATATTGTTGAATTTTCACTTCAATATACTGATGCAATCAGCAGCACAGAGGAAAGTTTTGTAAATAACATTAAAACGCCCGAAGGCGGCACTCATCTCACTGGATTCCACAGCGGCTTATCCAGGGCTGTAATAGAATATGCAAAGGGAAAAGGGCTTATAAAAGGTGTAACTGCAATAACAGGTGATGATACAAGAGAGGGCTTGACAGCAGTATTGCATGTAAAAATGTTTAACCCCCAGTTTGAGGGGCAGACTAAAGAAAAACTTGGGAATTCTGCTACAAAAAGCGTTGTCTCTTCAATAACGGAAAAATACATGAAAGATTTCTTTGAATCATATCCGCCAATTGCCGAAACAATAATAAAAAGAATACTTTCTGCTGCAATGGCACGCGAAGCATCACGGAAAGCAAAAGAACTGGTAAGAAGAAAAACTGCCCTTGAAAGCGGGACTCTTCCAGGAAAGTTAGCAGACTGTTCCTCCAGTGATAGCGACAGGACAGAGGTTTACATTGTTGAGGGAGACTCTGCAGGAGGATCCGCAAAACAGGCGAGAAACAGAGAATACCAGGCAATACTTCCATTGAGGGGCAAGATATTAAATGTTGAAAAGGCCAATGATAATAAAGCACTTGAAAATGAAGAAATCAAGAATCTTATAACGGCAATAGGCACCAGCATAAAAGAGAAATTTGACCTCGGCAAATTGAGGTACGACAAGATTATTATAATGACCGATGCCGATGTTGATGGTGCCCATATAAGAACTCTTTTATTAACGTTCTTCTATCGTTTCATGAAAGGATTAATTGAAAAAGGCCATGTATATTTTGCACAGCCACCTTTATTTAGAGTCCAGAAAGGCAGTGACATTACATATGTCTTCAGTGAAGATGAAAAAGACAATGAAGTTTCCAGGCTGGGCAAAAACGTTATAATACAGCGTTTTAAAGGTCTTGGAGAAATGAATCCAGAACAGCTATGGGAGACAACAATGAATCCTGATACGAGAAAGCTTGTGCAGGTAACTATAGAAGATGCACTCTATGCCGATGAACTTTTTAACATACTTATGGGTGAAAAGGTTGAACCAAGAAGGAAATTTATTGAAGAGAATGCTAAATATGTCCAGAATCTTGATATATAGGTGAAATAAATGTTACTCAGGCCAATTGAAGAAGAAATAAAAACATCGTACATTGATTACGCAATGAGCGTTATAGTAAGCCGTGCAATTCCTGATTTCAGGGATGGTTTAAAGCCAGTTCAGAGAAGAATTATATATTCAATGTATGAACTGGGCGTAACACACGATAAACCATATAAGAAATCAGCCCGTATTATTGGAGAAACTATGGGTAAGTACCATCCACATGGCGATTCGTCCATATATGAGGCACTTGCAAGGATGGCACAGGATTTTTCCCTGCGGTATACATTAATAGATGGGCAGGGGAACTTCGGTTCCATCGATGGCGATTCTCCTGCAGCAATGAGGTATACAGAAGCAAGGCTTGGCAAAATAGCTGAAGAGATGATACGCGACATTGAAAAGGAAACGGTGGATTTCATTCCAAATTTCGACGGGTCACTGAATGAACCTGTATACTTCCCTTCAAGGATTCCACAACTTTTAATAAATGGGACATCTGGAATAGCTGTAGGAATGGCCACAAATATGGTTCCACATAATTTAACGGAAATCTCTGATGCCATGTTATACGCTATTGACAATCCACAATGTGAAATAAATGATTTGCTCCAATTTGTGAAGGGCCCAGATTTTCCTGGTGGCGGAATATTATACAGGAATTCCGATCTGCTTTCTATTTACACGACAGGCCATGGAAAGGTGTTCTGCCAGGGTGAAGTGGAAGAAGAGAAGAAGAAAATCATCATTAAAACCCTTCCATATGGAGTCAATAAGGCAATATTTATCCAGAATGTGGCAGAGCATGTTAAAAATGGCATCATAAACAATATAACTGATATCCGCGATGAAAGTGACAGGCACGGCATAAGAATTGTTATCAAAATCAGAAATGAAGACAGTATTGGATTGACAATCAACCAGCTTTATGAACATACACAGCTGGAATCAACCATAGCCGTGAATAACCTTGTCCTTTTAGACAATGAGCCAAAGGTAATGAATCTAAAGGAAATGATATCTGGCTTTATATCATTCCGGCTGGATGTAATCAGGAAACGGTCTATTTATGAGGTCAAAAAACTCATGGAACGCGAACACATACTGATAGGGCTGACAATAGCACTTCAAAATATAGACCTTGTAATCAAGATCATCCGTTCTTCTGATACTGTTGAAAATGCTAAAAATTCTTTGATGTCACAGCTTACACTTTCTGAGAGGCAGGCAACAGCAATACTCGAAATGAGGCTGCAGCGCCTTACAGGCATGGAAATCAAAAAAATTGAAGAAGAACTTGCCAGTATCAGGGAGAATATAAAAAGGCTCAATGATATTATAAATAATGAGGATGTAAGGAAACAGGTTTTAAAAGATGAAACGCTTGAAATCAAGAAACAGTATGGAGATGAAAGGCGTACTAAAGTCCTTGACCGTGACATAAGCGGCAGAAACGACGAGGATATTATCCCTAATGAAGAATCTATTATTGTACTCAGCGAAAATGGCCTTTTGAAAAGAGTATCCAATGAGGAATATAACGTACAGAAGCGTGGAGGAAAAGGGATAATAACAGCAACAAGAAAGGAAGACACAGTAAAAAGCCTTCTTTCCTGCATGTCCCATGATATGATATATTTCTTTACAAATACTGGAAGGGTATTAAGAACAAAAGCATATACAATAGAGAAGAAATCAAGAATGTCACTTGGAAGCATTGGCAGCACATTCCTGAGATTAAACGAGAATGAAAAAATAAAACAGATCATGAAATCGCCTACAGATTCAAAGAGCCACCTAATAATAATAACTAAAATGGGTTTTATTAAAAAAACTCCAGCCAGAGAGATTTTAGATATGAGGGAATCTGGATTAAAAATAATCAAACTCGATGATGCCGATGAGGTTGTATCTGTTATGGACTTAGAAAAACCATCCAAAATATTTGTAGCAGCATCAAATAATAAGGCAGCCGTGTTCCTCAGCGATGAAGTGCCATCCACTGGAAGAACATCACGCGGAGTAAAATCAATGCGTTTAAATGGTGCAGAGGTAATAAATTCCTTCCTTGTAGTTGACAGTGATACTGTAATGAGCATATCTGAGAACGGCATTGGAAAGAGGACATACATAACAGATTTCTCAATTCATCATCGTGGCTCTTCAGGCAACCTTATATTCAGGGAGAATGAAAAAACGGGTGCACTCGTTACAGCTATTCCAGTAAATGATACGCAGGAAATTCTTATTGTCACAAAGAACAATAAGACAATAAGGCTGAACGCCTCAGAAATTAAAATACTCTCGCGTGTTACTTCCGGTGTCAAGCTGATCAATGTTGATGAGGATGATGCTGTTGTAGCTGCATCAGTGCTGTAACATAATAAATTTAAATAATATTTTATTGCAATTTCAACTGTTCCTTGTAAATTATGGAAAGCCGTATGCAATTATATAAATAATCAGAAATTTTTAAAGCCTCTAGTTTATGTACATTTATAAAATTATAAAACAATATTTTTTAACTCTTAAATGCTTTATTTTTTAATATGGCTTTCCTGCACAGTTTTTCTGAATATATAATTTATGATTCTGCCATATCCCTGGGCTGCTAAAGGCAATATATTTTCCCATGCAACGCTGAAGAATGCTATTTTTGAGTTCATACATTATACTGTGCAGATGTTGGAAAACCATTAATGGAATACAGCATTGATGCCAGAACGGATGTACAGAATTTAAGAGCATATAATATTTATTTATAATAACTTATAATAACTGTTATTGTAAATTTGCATAGCAAGTTTCTGGATTGCCTATTTGCTTATAATTGCAACAGGATATGTTCCAATTTCCTTAAATGATACAGTAGCATTTTTCATATCGCTTATAGCCTGAAGGTAATTATTGTTGTTTTCAAAATCTATAAAAAAAATATAATTAAATGGCGTGAAATCAACCGGGCGGGATTCAATTCTCGACATATTTATGCCATATCGATTAAGAATTTTAAGTATGTTAAATAACGCTCCCGGGATATTGGGTGTAGAAAAAACTATGGAGGTTTTTACTCTACCAGAAGCTTTTTCAGGATTTTTAGATATCATAATGAATCTTGTATAGTTATATCTATTATTCTCAATATCCCTTGCAAGAATTTTCATATTATAAATTTTTGCAGCCATTTCACTGGCGATAGCGGCATGGGCAATATCAAGTTTTTTAATTATCAATGCACTTCCTGCTGTATCATACTCATTTACAGGAATTATATTTTTATTGAAAAGGAAATCAGAACACTGTGCCAGAGCCTGCGGATGTGAGTGGGCATATTTTATATTTTCAATACTGCTATCCTCGGATCCAATCAAACAGTGTTGAATCCTTAAATAATATTCTTTTACAATGTAAAATGGCATTTTATATAGATAATCATATGTCTGGTTAACAGAACCCTCAATAGAGTTTTCAACTGGCACAACGCCATAATCTATATTGCCATTTTGAAGTTCCATGAAGACAGAACGTACAGATTGCAATGGGATATCACGGCCTTCATGCATATTGATGGCTGCTATATTGCTATATGCGCCTGGCTCACCAAAATAACCGATTCTCATTCAATGAATATATTGATTTTATATTTAAAATTGGTTAAAATCATATTCATCGGGCTGTTTTGGCTTTTCCTTTTTATCAGATGGTTCTATTTTTCTATAGAAATATATCAGGAATACCATGATCGGAATTGCAGGAATCCACATATAAAATGCATCTAATGGATGTGCAGATTCCTCCAGAAGTATTTCCGAGGTTTCTATAGCGCCTGCAAATGCCAGTTCTACAACGACAAAGATGTACATATAAATTATTGTCATGATATTTTCCGCTATTTTTCCTTTCAACAGCGAATAAAGTATATAGATACTGGTACTGGCAGCCACAGCATAGGATGGCAATTCAAGCCATGAATGTGGCAGCATCATTAATATTGCAAATATGGCAAATCCATTTACGTGCGTGGCAGTACCCTCAACCGCAACAACCATTGCAGTTGTACCTATTGAAAATAGAAACATCAAGATGCCAAATACGGGAATAAATTCCAGTGTTGCAATTAAGAGGTTATGTGGGAATATGCTCAACCACATTGGGAAAAATGATTGGGAAATTATTGCAGTGTCTTCCGATTTAAAACTGGCATAAAGTGCTGGGTCGCTTATTGGCAGTGATGATATGATAGCAAATGCTGCAATTTCAAATATGAAGAGCAATATAAACATACGTTTCAGTGATGGCATTTTCATATTTCTAAATCTGAACCATAATATTTATAGTTTCTGCCATGCGCAATATGAAAATAACTGCTGTATTTTTGGTCCAGAGGCCTCTACACTGCTATAAATATTTAAATATTTTACTTAAATATAGCTTATTAATGTATATCCCCCTTTATTTTAACTTTCCAAAAATAACTTCTGGCCTGAAAATAAAATATGCGTTATTTTATTTATATAAAGCTTTAAACCCCCGCGGGGGCGATTAGAAATTAACCTTAAATTATCTTCATTGCCATACTTTGAAAGATGGTTTATTGTAGGCGCCATTATCGGTGTTTTTGCAGGCATTGCCTCACTTGCATTTTATTTCCTTATCAGATTATTTGAAATTGTGTTTTTCACAGATATTGTTGGGATGCCAATTCCACTTCCTCTTGGGGAAGGAGGTTCCCTTGTTTACCACTTCTTTGCCCTGCGTTACTATTTAATTCCTGTTGTGGTAACAGCAGGCGGCCTTTTAACTGGCCTTATAGTATATACGTTTGACAAATCATCAGAGGGGCATGGCACTGATACAGCAATACGGGCATTTCACAGGAACCAGGGGAAAATAAAACGTAGAACGCCAGTGGTTAAAGCAATAGCCTCTGCCATCACGATAGGTTCAGGCGGAAGTGCAGGAAGAGAAGGGCCAACATCATTGATTGTAGCCGGCATTGGTTCCTTCCTGGCTGATTTTCTTGGCCTCTCCCCAAGGGATAGAAGAATAGCAGTTGCAGTAGGCATTGGGGCTGGCATTGGAACAATATTCAAGGCTCCAATAGGTGGTTCAGTGCTTGGCGCAGAAATATTATATAAAAGGGATTTTGAATCGGAAGTCATATTTCCATCACTTATAGCCTCATCAGTTGGTTATTCTATTTTCGCATCTGTGGTAGGATTTGAACCTATTTTTGGTGATTATACATCAATATTCAGTGTGCTTCGCCTCCCGTTCTATGTTATTCTTGGCGTAATTGCCGGCCTCATGTCCATTCTTTATATCCGAACATTTTACGGCATAAGGTCTATTTTCAAAAAATTGCGTATTCCCAATTACTTTAAGCCTATGATCGGTGGTGCAGTTGTCGGCATCATAGCACTTGCATTCCCGGAAATTCTTGGAACAGGCTATGGCTGGGTTGATCTGCTCGAATATGGAAAATTTAATGAGCTGTTAACGTTTGGAATGCCTGTACTGCTCTTTTTGATTATGCTTCCCTTTGTTAAAATTATAGCAACATCATTTACAATTTCTTCAGGAGGAAGCGGTGGTGTATTTGCTCCTGGCATCTTTATAGGTGCCTCGATTGGTGCACTGATGGGTGTTATATTCCATATGATAGACCCTGTTCTGGCACCCAATGTAGCACCATTTGTTATAATTGGAATGCTATCATTCTTTGGGGCAGCGGGAAAGACGCCTCTTGCAGTTATACTTATGGTAGTTGAAATGACAGGAAGCCTGCTTTTGCTTCCAGCAGCCATGCTGGCGGTTTCAATAGCATATATTGTTTCAGGGACCAAATATTCCATTTATGAGTCACAGGTAGAGACACGCAGGGATTCACCTGCAAACATGGGCGAATACCATACTCCAATGCTTCTGGATATGAAAATTTCGGATATGAAAATAATTAACAGCATCTACGCAGACCTTTATTATTCTATTTATCGGGCCGATACAGTAATGAAAGAAAATGACCTGTTATCTCTACCTGTAGTCTACCATGATAAGCTTGTAGGTGCAGTCTACATGTCTGATATATCTGGAAAGTCTTACGGTTATGTAAAGGATTACTATAAACAGGGGATATCATATTTGAAACCAGAAAACAATGCAGAAAATGCATGGGAATTGATGATGAGAAACAGGACAAAATGGTGTGCAGTGGTTGATAATGGCAAATTCCTTGGCATAGTCACATTGGAATCCATCCTCCTAAAATATGAGGAAAATGTGAAGGAAATGAACCTTGAAGATATAAATAAATAATAAGATGAAATAAATTTTTTTAAAATGTTAAACTAAAAATTTATGTATGAAGGTACAATGCAATTTTATGTTATCATTTGAAGATAGCTTTGATGTCAAAACTAGACCCGAAAATGCCTATGGTTATATTATGGATCAGGAAAAACTTGTGGCATTGATACCGGACTTACTGAGCCATGAAAGAGTGTCAGACAGTGAGCTGAAGCTAACTGCCAAGGCTGGTGTTTCATTTATAAAGGGGAAATTTGACCTTATACTGGACATTGTTGAAAAAAAAGAGAATTCATTTATAAAATTGCAGGGCAGAGGAAACGGTTCAGGTGCGTCCGTTAATTTTACTGTAGAATTTGCCTTTGAGAGCATGGAAGATGGTACAACTGTTAAATGGAAGGCAGATATTAATATAGTTGGCACCGCAGCCAGCATGGGTTCAAGAATGCTTAAAAGTGCAGCACAGAAATATATCGTAAAACTGGTAGGCAACTATAAAAAAGCCCTTGAAATAATACCTGGAGTGTGATACTGAAATGCCTGTAAAAAAAGAAGAATTTAACAGTGGAAAAAAGGAAGATGTAAAGCAATTATTGCTGAACTTCCTGAAGAAAAATGATGAAAACGCATATACGCTCAAAGAG
>JAVYST010000025.1:0-18412 GCA_038729085.1 Ferroplasma sp.
AAATTGCCATTTGAAAAATCTGTTTTGCCCCTGACGGGTATTGCGCTATCTGGCTGGCTGAGGCACTTTTTCAGGAACTGGTATACTTCGCCAGCATCCACTCCCTCCTCAGTTAAGCCACCGGAATATACGCAACTCCAAACAGGCATATCATCTTTCGTTACAGTTTCCTGCCCTGCAAATAATTCTAAACCAATAGACCAGTCTCTGTAAGAATAGCCATCATTTGAAAATAAAAATACTTTAGAGCCTTCTATTTCGCCAGCCAGATATTTTGTTCCTCCTGCATAAGACCTCCTCTTCGCATTAAGAAGGAAATTCCTGAAATCTTTATCATCCATATCACCTCATGGCTGATTGAATAATAATTTTATCTAGGGCACTGTGAGTGGCTTAGCCTGTTGCAATATTTTCCAGATTGACAAGCATTTCATTTTCGACGTGGTCTGACCATGCAATTTCAGGTATGTCTACTATGATGAAAATTTCTGAAATCAGAATCACTTCAATAGCAGTAACTGCAATATCGCCGATCAGTTTTCCAACTCCGACCTGTACTCTTATCTGGCCTGGCTCTGCAGTAAATACAAATGTAAGGGCTCTGTCAGCGGCAATCAACCCTCTCAGAATACCGATTTTTTGAACCTGCAGAATAGCCTTATCATCCGTCACATTGCTCTGTGTTTTCCAACCCTCGTTTGTTAACTGGTTTGAGAATTCCTGGACTATGTCCTGAAGCGATTTTTGGGTCATGTACACTTTTTCCTTTTTGAATATTTGCATGGTTGCGTTATCGATTCATTTTATAAAACCTGATTGATTATAACTTTAAGATACAGCCACAATGGTGGTATGCTTATATAATATGTTCATTAAGGCATAAACCAGATACAGTATAGAGCTCAGAGCATGGAATTGCAGCAATTGCAATAGATGAAGCATATAAGCAAATGTCCATTCCTGGATAATTAGGGCATAGCTTACCATAATGAATATGTAGAGAATAAAGCGGGCTGTTCAGAACATCAAAAACATATTGATCAATGCAGATCTTAATACTGCTTATAACATGATAAGAAAGGTATTCCCGAATTCATTCTAGGAGAGAGTGCAGGTTGCACCCAGGAAGTTTAAGCATCAAAGAATGATAACTTCCAGAGGTGAATGTTAACATGGTTAACAGAAACCATAACCTAACTTCTCTATTATCTTTATATTTCTTATCAGTTTGGTCATAAGCTTTATTAGTAAAGTAATAATGAGAGAAGATGGCTTCAGGTAAAAACATTATCCTGTTTTCAATAATGATAATATTCTGGGCATTAAATTATTCATTAATAAAAATTGCATTAAATTTTACCAGCCCATCTGTACTTCTCTTTTATAGAATCCTCTTTTCAGCAATAGCAATTTTTATAATATTTCGAAAAAAGATCCATTTGCATATATCGAGAAAAGAAATAATGCCTCTTTTTATACTTTCAATGCTCAATGTGCTTATCTGGATGGAGTTATGGTTTCTAGCAGAGAGTACAATATCTGCATCACTTGCATCAATACTTATTTATACATACCCTATAATTTCAACACTTTTTGCTGTCGTTTTGCTAAAAGAGAAACACAATAGCTATGTTTTTGCCGGCATAGCAATTGGTTTTGCCGGAATTATCGTAATATTTTCAAAGTCTATCATTTCTGGGCTGAAAATAGGTGATGTACTTGCTCTGCTTGGCGCTGTAATATGGTCATTTGGAACCATTTATTATATGAAATACCATATAAATAGAGATAGGGAAACAACCAACTTTTTTCAGTTTACCTTTGCAATTATACCTGCACTCGTTATAGGTGGAATTGCTGACCCAAAAATAACAATTTTTGAACCATCGCTTTATTTAATAGCGCTGATACTTATTATATCTATACCGGGCACTGCCATAGCGTATTTTGCCTTTCTTCAGCTCAACAGGCAGTATGGTGTATCTACAGTATCATCATTCCTTTTCCTCGTTCCTGCACTTTCAGTGGTTTTTGGAATAATAATACTTAATGAAATACCAAGCATCTATGAAATTATTGGATTCATACTTGTAGCGATTGGCATAGTATTCTCTGCCAGGGGTACAAATATGAAAAAAAAGCAGGCCGGCAATAAATTAATTCAATCAAAATCCAGGCCATAAAGGTCGGGGCTGAATCTTGGTATAAACGCATTTCTGACAGCCTCATATACAAGGCCACTTCTGGTTATTCTGTTCCCGGAAGCAATGCCAATTAAGCCGCTGTGTTTGCCTGTGTTTTCAATTCCATATTCCCTGTATACAAAATTATTTGTCGAAACACCTGATTTTATGCTATCAATAACCTTTCCAGGCATTTCAAAGCCCGATGATATTCCAGTTGTCAATCTGCTATACCTATCCACAACAGTGCAGTAATGTACATCGTAATACACATTATTTATGCTATTATAAATAATGCCTGATTCTATTCCAATAGAATAATCATTATCCTTTAAGCCATACATGGCACGATCCCTGGCAAATCTTATTGTATCATCACCAAATGGCTGTTCTGCACCGGTTTTATAATCCTTATTTTTTATAATTTCATAATTTTTCATAAAACCTGAAATAAAACTGTTTGCCGATTTAATTTTAAGGTCATTTTCTGTTGAAATTGCTATTCTGATAGTTTTTTTTCTCTTTCCATACCGTGATATTTCTTTATTCATTATTCTGGTAGAACTTATTGGAAACAGGTCTTCGGCAAGCACAAATGGAATTTTTATGATTTTTAGTGGCTCCTTATTTAATTTTATTCTCTCATTGTTTATTCTAAGGGCATTTTTATAAGTTTCGGGCGATACAACAAGCACAGCATCGCTTACCTCCAGCGTGTTTCCCTCGGACGTTTCCAGTGGATGAATCTCATAGTTGCCTGTTAATTTATTCATAAATGATTCTACCCTTTCTTTCCTCCTCTCGTAGCCTATCTTTGAGTTTTTGTGCTTTGAAACATAACTTTCTGATGAAAGCCCGATAATAACTCTGTTTCCTGTATTATACGCTGCCCTTAAAAGTTCTTCATGCCCTTTATGAAAATAATTAAATGTTCCACCAACTAGCGTTATCATTAAAAGTAAATTGGGATAAATTATAAAATATTATTTAAATAGATTTATTGAGAATTTATTTCGTCCTTTATTGTTTTCGCCAGCCTCTTTACGCCTTCTTTAATATCATCATCTGAAGAATATGTAAAATTCAGCCTCATGGTATTTTTTTCTGGATTTGTATGATAAAAGGCTGACCCTGTTACATAGGAAATTTTATTTTCTATTGCCCTTTTAAGCATTTTTGACGAATCCAGCCCTTTCTGCAATTGGACCCAGAGAAACATTCCTCCATCCGGCCTTGACCATGTAGAATTGCTCATTTCATCATCCAGCGCCTCAAGCATTATATCCCTTTTTTTTCTGTAAAGTTCAATCGTCTTTGGTATCTGCTTATATATTATGCCGCGTTTAATGTATTCATATGCAATATACTGGGAAAGTGAGTCACTGGCAAGATCCATAGACTGTTTTAATTTATTGTATTCATTTAATATTTCTGGCTGTGATACAATAAAACCGGTTCTTAAACCCGGCGCCATGATCTTTGAAAATGTCCCAAGATATGTTACTATATTATCCTTATCCATGCTTTTTAACGATGGAAGTTTCTGCCCGGAATACCTGAGATCGCCATATGGGTTATCCTCTATGACAGGAATCTGGTACTCTACTGCAAGTTCAAGCAGATGTTTCCTCCTCTCTAAATTCATAGTATATCCAGCAGGATTCTGGAATGTTGGTATTGTATAAATAAATCTTGGCTTTATATTTTTTGATTTCATTTCCTTTAATTTTGTTTCCAGTTCATCAGTTTTCATTCCGTTTTCATCCAGGCTTACAGGAATGGACAATACGCCATTTGCATTAAATGAGGAAAGCATTCCCACGTATGTTGGTGCCTCTATTACAGCATAATCTCCCCTGTTGGCCAGTATTATGGGAAGGGCATAAAGTGATTGCTGTGATCCTGTTGTGAGCATTATATTTTCTGGATCAACATTCATATTCTCGCTCTGCTTCAGATAACCAGCAAGCTGGGCCTTCAATGAATGCAGCCCATCAGTCTGCCCATACTGCAGTGCAGATGGTCCAGAATGATCCATAATATCATTCAGTATGGCCTTTATATCGCTTATTGGAAAGCTCTCTGGATTCGGGAGTCCTCCAGCAAATGATATCATTCCCGGTATGCTGGCATACTTCAATAGATCTCTTATCTCTGAGGATTTGATCGACTTCATATTTTCAGAAAATTGAAACTCCATAAAATATATAATAAATAAGCAATATTTAAAGTTCTTGAAAAGATGTAAAATTCCGTGTTATGCTATGGCACTGGCATTCTCCACGCAGATGAAAAATAGATTTATGAATCATTGCTGGCAATTATATGCAGTATGCCAGATAACGTTTATTATGGTAAATTCTAAAATAAGTATTTTGATAGGAATTCAATCTGGCACAGCAACAGGATCCAATTCATGTGCAATCACCTCTCAAAAATTTCAGCATAAATATCCATTGCATGCCCCCTATCTGCTTCCATTGCTGGAACTATTTTAAAGGTCCTTGCAGCGTTATTTTCCCTTTCTGCAATTAGAAGCTGGCCATTATTATAATGATTCATCCTGTTAATAAACTCAAGAAAGAAGGTAACAAAAAATACCCTTACATTCGCCATTTCAAGGCCTTTTATGATGTTTTCCGCAATGGCTGTCCCCTCATCATTATTTGTGGATGAAAAGGATTCGTTCATTAATAATAGAGAATATGGCCTTATTTCATCAATTAAACTGGAAATGCGCTGCAGTTCTTCATCCAGCCTTCCGGTCAGATTGGATTCTTCCCGTTTAAAATGCGTAAATATGGAATAAAACATGGATGAAGCGTACTCTTCTGCTGGAACGAACATGCCTGCCTGTGCCATAATAGCGGCACAGCCAATGCTTCTCACAAAGGTGGATTTTCCGCCTCTATTTGAACCGGTAATTACGATCGGATTCTTTCCATCCAGGTCCAGGGAACTTCCAACTACATTAGAATTTTGCCCTATGGCCAGGGAAATATTCTTCAGGCATTTGAATTTCAGTTTTTCTGTATCATATGGATATAACTCTGGCAAAACAGTTTTAATTCCAAGTTCTCTAATTTTTCTGTAAAGATTTACAGTTCCTGCATAAAATGCCATCTCAATTCTTGCCTGTTCTAAAAAATTCAGAATGTTTTCAGAGGAGCTGTATGCTATGGATGCAACCTGTTCCAGATAACGATTTTTAATCTCCTGCAAAGCCTTCTCACCATTCAAATCTCTGGGGTCCACAGTGACTGTGTATTTATTATCCATAAGCCTTGTTAAAATGTTTTTTTTCTGGTTTTCCCTTAACTGCATTTTAATTCCAGAATTGCCCGATCCAAGATATGCAACGGCAGAAACGCCATCACTGAACTTCATTATATTTATATGTTTTCTGGCATTCTCAAAAAACTGGCCATTGAACTTTTCCTTATAACGCTTAATGAAGCTGGAAAAAGCTCTCGAGGTGAACTGTGATTCAAATTTTTCCATGCTCTCTTTAATGTTCTGCAGCTGGCCAATCTCAACAGATAGAAGTTGAACCGTGCTATATAAAAGTGAAGATGGGCTTTCAGAGCCAAAGCCCCAGTAATGGTCCCTTTTAGCCTTTTCTATTGCTGAACATGCCGATGAAATCAAGTTATATGCATCCAGTACTGCATCCTGGTTCTGAAGCACATCTTTTACAGCCTCCTGCCTGTATATTATATTATCAATGCTGTCCATTATCTGTGAAAGTGCTCTTTCACAGGCATCGGCTATGTATTTATCATTATTTCCCATTGCATCAACAATTCTGTACATGTCAAGGTCAATAAAAACATCGCTGCCTGTATTGCTCTTTTTCGGATCAAAATCCGCATTATTAAGCATCAGTGCAACTTTCATCTTGCCACCCTTGAATAAACTGATTTTTCATCCAGCCCGTATTTTTTTTCCAGAAGCATTGCATATGAGAAATTATCTGGCTCCGCTGGTTCTATCCTGTATGTTGGAATTTCCGGCCTATATTTATCAATCCTGCAGGCCATGCTTATTGCATTATCGTTATATGCAAGCTCTCTTACGAAGGTAACATATACAGAAAGCACACCGGCATCGGAAAGCCTGTTAATTACAATATTGCCAAGCTTTCTGGCATCGTCAAGCGTAACTGAGCTGAACATTTCATTTATGATCACAAGCGATGAACTATCAGCAATGGAGATTATATCTCTTATACGGAGAATGTCATTTTCCAGTGCACTTTTCAATTCAGCCGTATTTTCCCTTGCCTCATAATGTGAGAAGTATTTTGCAATAGCAGTTATGATGGCATGTGACGCAGGAACTGGCATTCCAAGGGAGCCTAAATAAAAAACCTGTGCAATTGCGCCTGCAAATGTTGTCTTTCCACCATTATTTCTCCCTGTAATTACAATGCAATTTTTATCATTGAAGTAAAAATTATTGGCAACAGTTGCAAGATCCCTATCTCCAGGAGGTAAAGCCAGTGCAATATTAAAAACATTCTGGCAACTTATGCAATCCTTGCTGTCAGTTATTTCAGGCAAAGTGAACTTTAATCCTTTATTTGAAATAGAATTTATAAATTTAATGCACTCAATATAATACTTAATTTCTACAGCAAAGATTTCTATATTTTTGTTATAAAATCCTCTGTGCTTACTGTAGAATTTATGAAGCTCCTGGAATGGCTCTGGCTCCAGCATTGCTATTTTTTCAAGTATCATATAATCTATATTGTTTATACTGTTTCCATGTTTCTGCCCTGCATCCTGGCCTTTCCCCGCCTCACTGATTTCCTTGAAAGCATCTATAACCGCTTCAGAATAATCATTGCCATCAATATACCTTCCCACTGTTACTCGATCATTTTTAATCAGAAGGGAATACCTTACCTCTGATAACATTCCTCCTGTATTTTTAGTATCGGCCAAAAGGCTTGCAAACTCAGGGGATACAGAATATTCCCTCAAGAAATTAAAGAAATTTATCAGCCCTGCAGAGTTCAGATGCAATGTTTTTATTTTTTCCAGAATTGCATGGATGCTATCAATATATATGTATGACGCATCCAGTATGGATCTTTCATGCCGGTATGCTTCTGATGAATCGTTATCGTTTGATAACATTGACTTGACAGTGTCCATTTTTTGGGCAAATTCAAGTATTTCATCAAATAGCAATACATCAGAAAGATCAGAAAAAATCCCCTGCCTGTATCTGATATCACTCTTTGCTGAGAGTGGATTCTTTAATATTTTAGCGATATCATATCTATCATTATTTCCCACTATGCCTTTTATTATCCGATCAATGCCTGTATCATTTAAAAAACTTTCAGAAACATAACCATGCCTGGCCTGCTTTTCAATAGCTAGAAGACTTTTGAATACCATATTACCCTCCGCAAGGAGTCATTAGCCAGAGGCAGTTTAAGAGAACTCCATCTCTTTAATTTTATATATCTAAATTACAATCATTTGATTTTATTTAAGTATATCTGATCAGGCTATTTTTTTATTTTTATTGAATCATCTGAATTTTGTGTGAAAAAGGCTTAAAGAAATTTGAAGCTGCTTTGAAGTTAAGCAATCAACAGGGCAATAGAGATGTTTAAACATTCGCAGCAAACATAGAATTCCAAAATTTTGGAACTCTATAAGAAACACCAGCCCAGAGAAATATGTTGAACAATGATCAAAAAGCCCCATGCAAAGCATGTTTCAAGAATATGCAACATGGCCCTTATATTTCTGCATCGATCTATTATTAAACAATTTTCAGTATGTACTTCCTGTCCAGATAAAAATCATTGTAGATGTATTCACGGCTATATCAACTTCTTTTGAGCTAAATCCATCCATAGCAATATTTCATGAAAATATGTGGAATGTTTTTTAGAGATATTACGAAATGTTAAGAGTTTCTTAGCTCTATCCTATTTTTGCATGATTAAATAAATAAAGCCATAAAAATAAAAAAATATTTTATAATGGTTATTAATTGGAATCTTAATGGTTCAGAAACTTACATGGAAAGTGACGGTCACAGGCAAAAAAAACTCAGGAAAAAGTTCATTGATATCGCAGATAGTTTACAATTCACCATCCACTGGAAATATAAGGGGATTTATAAGAAAAAAAGTAAATTTTGATTTTATGTCAGAAAATTATGATATAGACCTGCTTTTTTTGGAAATGCCATTTGAAATACTCAACGAAAAATTCCTGTCAAAATCAACATTTGTATTATTAGTAGTGGACATAACAGATATGGATAGCCTTTATGCGGCACAAAAGTTTTTGAAAACTTATAATGATGGCATGGACATATTCCTTATTGCAACAAAATCCGATCTGAGGTATACATCCCAGTTCTGGGAACCTGAAATCGCAAAAATTGCCAGTACATACAATATAATATACTTTATATCTAATAATACCATGGATTTTTCAGGAACCTTAAATGAAATTCTTGGCTATGTGCTAACAAAAATTTATAATCACAGTAAATGATTAATGGGCGATGAAAATTAATTCCAGTGGCATCGAATTTGAGTTCATGAATTGTTCAGCTGCACAGATAATTAATAGATATCATGTTGGAAAGATAAAAGATGATTCATTCAACCTCGAACCCTACGAATTACTATTTTTATATTTAAAGGGAAAAATAAAGCCAGTCCAGGAAATTCCAGAACAGGAGATTATTAACCTGCTATCAGGTAAAAACCTGTTTAATTTTTACATTTATTTAACACTTAAACGCAGGGGATTTATCATAATGATGGAAAATAATATATTTTTCTTTAAACGTATCCATGAAGCCGAATATAAAAGGCTTGTTTTAATAAAAGAAAACGAAATGGTAGATTTCTTGAGGATTTTTTCCTATGTGCCATCCTATATTGTAACACTTGATGAAGAAGGCGGCCTGACATATTTTTATGCATCAACATACGATCCGGAGGGATCAGTGGCTTTGCCAGATGGCCATGAAATTCCATCATGGTTTGGCAGTACCATTATAGGCATAAGGCATTTTAATAGCTTCGAAAACAACTATTTATCTAAAATCATAGAATCAGCTTACGATGTACTTTATCAGGATCTGGTTTCAAGAAATTTTATAGTAAAAAGCGGTTTTAAATATGGCCAGAATTTTAGAATTTACCAGCATTCTATGGAAGACCATGCTGAATTTCTTGTCAGCCTTATGAACAGGGAATACTGGTATAAAATAAGCAGGTCCATCAGGCTTTCAAGCAGCGTGAGGAAAAAAACACTTATTGCAGGCTTTGCAAATAATAAACTTGAATATATAATTATAGAAAGGCTGAAAGATATTTAAATCTGGACTTCGAAATCCTCGATCTTAGCTTTCATCTCATCATATGATTTGATATCTCCCTTATCTTTCAGAATCTCCCTTGCAAGCAGCCAGTAAATGACTGCCAGAGACATTCTTCCCTTATTATTTGTGGGTATGATCAAATCAACAAAATCTGTTTTATTATTGGCATCGCACAGTGCTATGATAGGAATGCCGATTCTTATGGCTTCCTTCATGGCCTGCGTGTCAGCAAGTGGATCTGTTAAAAGTATGGCTTTTGCATTATAATATGACTTGAGGTTTGGGTTTGTAAGCGTACCTGGTATAAATCTCCCAATAATGGAACTTGCACCAAGTATCTCTGAAAACTTTGCCACTGGTTTGAATGCGTATTGCCTCTGTGCAACTACAAGAATCTGCTGTGGATCGAACCTGGCTAACATCTTGCCTGCTTCTATTATAGCATGGTTGGTCTTTCTTATATCAAGAATATATAAACCATCATTTCGAATTTTGAATATGTATTTATCCATATCTTTGGATTTAATCTGCGTTCCAATATGGACACCGGATTTTTGATATTCTTCCTCCGGCATTAGTAACTGCTCTTCCATCATGATTACTACCTTTTATAATGAATGGTAAATCATTATATAATTATTCCCATTCAATAGTAGCCGGTGGTTTGTCTGTAATATCATATACAACCCTGTTTATTTCAGGGATTTCATCTGTTATTCTTGTTGATATGTCTGAAAGAAGGTTCCAGTCCGGTTTAGAGAATGTGCCCGTCATTCCATCCAAAGTATCAATCATCCTTATTGCAATAGTTGTACCGTATGTGCGCTGGTCTCCATGCACGCCAGTAGTATGAACTGGAAGCAGCACACAGAAATACTGCCATGGTGGATTAACGTATTTCTCATTTACCATGCTTTCAAGTATGTCTGTTGCGTTTCTCAATAGGTCAAGTTTTTTTTCAGTAACCTCTCCAATTATCCTTATGGCAAGCCCTGGTCCTGGAAATGGCATTACTTCTGGCAGGCCAAGAAATGCTGAAACCTCCCTCACTTCATCCTTATAAAGGTCCCTCAGCGGTTCGATTAATTTAAGTTTCATGTTTTCTGGAAGCCCGCCAACATTATGGTGGCTTTTTATTGTATCGCGTGAGGCACCACCACTTTCAATCCAGTCCGGGGCTATTGTTCCCTGAAGAAGGTAATCCGCTCCATATAACTTTGCCTCATCTGCAAATACATCAATAAATGTTTTTCCTATTATCTTCCTCTTTTTCTCAGGATCTGTAACGCCACTTAAATTTTCAATAAATAATGATTTTGCATTAACCAATTTATATTTAATGTTAAATTTTTTAAAAAGGGATACAACTCTATTTACCTCATTTAATCTTAATAGCCCTGTATCCACAAATAGGATTTCTATATTTTCAAAGGGTGCTGCAATAACGGAAAGAAGTGTGCTGTCCTGCCCCCCAGAACAGGCAAGTATGCCCCTGCCAGAGAGCTGTTTTTTAATCATATTCCTGCTATCGTCTACAAATTTTTTAGCGTCCATATTCCGAAATAACAATTTTCTTATTAATTTTTTCAATGGTTTATTTAAAATGGTTAATTGAAATTATAATAAGCCATAAAAATCATTAAAAAAATATCACAATAAAAATAATAAATCTAATCTTTATAAATAGAAATCATGTTTTCATTATTGCGCCAAGAAATATTAACAGGCCAACAAGAACTCCTACTATAGCAGCTATCACATAGAATAACGTCGGTTCAAGTATTTCCGTAACAAAATGAACCTTAAATACATCGAATGAACCCGCTATTACAAATATTCCAACAACAAGCCCTAATACCAGCAAAACACTGCCAACCATCCTGCTCTTGCTGCTTCCAAAATATGCTGTCAATGCCCCAAATATTATCAGAGAAAGTGCCAGCAATGATAGAAGCACCAAAAAGAAAACATCCCAATTCCAAGAAAAACCTGTCATTACATTATCACCTACAATTTAATTTCCGTTAGAGTTTTAGTGTCAACTACCCCACTTATAGTACGTATGTCCTGAATAACCAGTTTTCCAATTTCTGACATATTTTCTGTATCTATTCTGGCAATCATATCATATTCGCCAAGGAGTGGATGTACTTCAGTAATGTATTTCAGCATTGAAATCCTGTTATACACCTCATGCTCTTTCCCGGGAATGACGCTTATAAGTACAAAGGCAACTGACATTTATAGTAAAACGGGATACAAAATATAAACCTTTTTATTAATTCATTGAATTTCCAATTATCTGAAGAGTGAATTATCCCTTACGCGAAGAATAAAATCATCATAACCAACAGTTATCTGTTCTGATGTGCCCATATTCTTAACAGTTACTTCCTTCTTCTTAATTTCATTTTTTCCTATTATGAGGGCATATGCAAAACTTGATGCACTCTTTATCTGTGCCGAAAGCTTTCTTTCTGTAATATCTACATATGCAATTTTATTCAATCCCCTGATAATGCTTGCCACTTTCAGGATATAATCCTGATCTGCATCATCCATGCTGCATATATAATAGGACTCTTTTTGATTCTGGTTAAACCACATGTTCTGGCGTTTAAGCAATAATTCTATAACCGCATCGCCAATAGCAAAACCGGCGGCAGGAATCTCTTCCTCACCAAATAATTTTGACAGGCCATTATATCTGCCACCGCCAAGTATGGCACGGAGTTCGCCCTCAGTATCAAAAGCCTCAAAAACTATGCCTGTATAATATGACAATCCTCTCACAACTGAGAAATCATAATTGATCTTGCTGTTCGTATAATATCTTATAATTTCAAATGTTTTTTCTATTCTATCAACACGTGGTTTAATATAATCGAAATTTTTTACAGTTTTCCTGACTTTTTTCTCAAGCTCTTCGCCATCTAATTTATCAGATAGCAGTGAAAGTATTTTTTTAATAGCACTCTCAGTTGCATTGATCTTTTTGAATGATTCTATGAAGGCATCCCTATCCATTTTCCTGTATTTATCAACTATAGCAAATGCCTCAGGAATATTTTCTATGCCAAGGTCTTTTAATACATATTCCATTAAATAACGGTCATTTACATTTATTTCATAAATGCCTGACAGTCCAATGGAATCCAGTATGCTGGATGCAAGCCCAATTATTTCACCATCAGCAGCTGCAGAATCTATGCCAAAAAGATCTGCATTGAACTGGTAATGCTCCCTGAATCTTCCCTCCTGTGGTTCCTCATAACGCCATACTTTTGGGAACGAATACCATTTTACAGTACGTGGCAGGTCCTTCCTTGCAGTAAGCATCCTTACTGTTGTTGGCGTTGCCTCCGGTATCATAGTAACCTCCCGGCCGCCCTTATCAACAAATGAGAATGTCTGCCCAACAAGTTCATTGCCTGACTTTAATCTATAAAGATCAAGCGATTCAAGGCTTGGAAAGTCTATTCTTTCATAGCCAAAATTCTCCGCTGTATCGGTCATTTTGCCAAAAAAATAGTTCCTGGCCTTCATATCCTCTGGATAATGGTCCCTGAAGCCCTTTAACCGTTCAATCTTCATATTTCCCCTTTATATTCTTCTCCTTCGTATACAACGGAATAGATTTTTTTCAGTGTTTCTTCGTCAATATCGTTTGTTGCATGTGCGTAATGAAAATGTATCCTTATTCGAGGCATTATATCTTCTTTCTTTTCCGCATGGTTTTCAAAGGAACAATCCCATCCCAAATCTTTACATTTGAAATAATATGTCATATATACCTGATTGACTTTTCATATAAAAACAATTATTATTGAGAGTAGAATAAACATGAATGAAGGAAAAGAATATTTTAATAACCGGTGGGGCTGGCTTCATAGGATCAAATATGGTAGAAAAGCTTCTTCCTGACAATAGCATAACTGTACTTGACAATCTGAATAATCATGTTGGTGATAGGTTTATTAAGAATTTTAAGCAAAACAGGCATTTCAAATTTATAGATGCTGATATTTCTGAATATGATTTCAAAAATCTTGAAAATATTGATGTTGTTATCCATTTTGCAGCAAATTCGGATGTACGTTATGGTTCAGAAGATCCATACAAGGATTTTAAAAATAACGTTATTGTTACGGAAAATATACTTGAATATATGAGGAAAAATGATATACCAGAAATTTTATTTGCATCATCATCTACAGTCTATGGTGAAGCAAGCATAATGCCAACGCCTGAAAGCTATGGCCCGTACATGCCAATTTCATCATATGGTGCATCAAAAATGGCCAATGAAGGCTTTATAACAGCATATTCACATTATTATGGAATAAAAGGCTCAATTTTCAGATTTGCAAATATTGTGGGAAAGAATTCAACGCATGGCGTTATATACGATTTTATAAATAAGCTTTTAAAAAATAGCAGTGAACTCGAAATCCTTGGAGATGGGACACAGAGAAAATCATACATGCATGTAAGTGACTGCATAAATTCAATGATTTATGTCCATGAAAACTTAAAAAAGACAGATATAATAAATCTTGGAAATTTAGAGACCACCTCTGTTAAAACAATAGCTGACTATGTTGTGAATGGAATGGGCTTGAAAAATGTAAAATATAATTTTACAGGCGGCATAAATGGAAGAGGTTGGAAAGGCGATATCAAAATAACGCACCTTGCAGTGGATAAATTAAAATCCCTTGGTTGGGCCAGCAGATATACAAGCGACGAATCTGTTGAGGTTGCAGTTAAAGAAACTATAGAACAGCTTAGAAACTGATATCTGTTTTATTCAATATATTTATTAGCATGGATAATTTGCATAACTGATGGCGAATTCAAAAGATGCAGAAAAAGAGTTGAGAAATCATATTATCCCTGCTATTTTCATTGGCATAACAATATCCCTGACAATTTTTATGCTGTCCCTGCTGCATATATTTGTAATCCCTGTAGCCAGATTTATCGTTTTTTCATCCTTTGCATCATCTTCCTTTCTTATTTTCATGGAGCCTAAAAATCCATCATCAAAGCTTACAAAATTTGTTAAGAGCTATATTCTTGCAGGAATTGCAGGCATAGCTGGATTTTATGTTTCTACGTATGTTGGCCTTTATTATTCACTTGCAATTACTGAAACAGTTATAGCACTTCTACTGGTTTTATTCAAAGCTGAGCATCCTCCTTCAATGGGCATTGGTGCTGTATTTATCCTTGAACGGGCAGATATATATGCACTTATTTTTCTTTTTACTGGAATGATATTGATAATAGCATTTGACCTGTTCCTTTATAAATTTGTCTATGCAGTGGAGAAGGATGCCAGAAAGTTAAGAATTAAATAAAAGTTAAATTTTAAAATAGACTGTACTATCGATGGAAAAGGAAAAAATTCTTGTTAACTGTGCATTGCCTTATACAAATGGCCCACTTCACCTTGGGCATATTGCCGGTGCATATCTCGGTGCTGATATCTTCGTCAGGTTTAACAGGTTGAATAATAAAGAGGTTTTATTTATATCTGGAAGCGATGAATATGGTACACCGATTACAATAACCGCAGAGAAAAATAAAGTTTCACCTCAGGATATAGCAAACAAATATCATGATGACCATGATAAAACATTCAAAAGTATTGATATAATTTTTGATGAATTTACAAGGACTACAGATCCAGAGCATATAGTTGATGTTGATGATTTCTTTCTTAATCTCTATAATAAGGGCTACCTTGAAAAACGTTACATGGTTTCACCTTACTGCAGAAAATCCAAAAGATTCATGCCAGATCGCTATATTGAGGGAGAATGCCCTTACTGTGGCTTCAAGGAAGCACGTGGAGACCAGTGTGATAATTGTGGCAGGACCCTTGATCCTATCGAGCTTATCAATCCTGTTTGCAAGTTGAGCAATGAAACACCGGTATTCAGGGAAACAGAACATTTTTTCCTCAGGCTGGATCTTCTGCAGGATAGGCTTCTTTCATATATAGATTCAAAAGTTTACTGGAAGCCAAATGTATTAAAATTCACGAAAAATTTTATAGATGAAGGCCTGAGGCCGCGTGCAATAACAAGAGACCTTGACTGGGGTGTCAGAATACCATTAGAAGGTTACCAGGACAAAAAGGTATACGTATGGTTTGAGGCTTTGATTGGTTATATAACCGGTGCCAGAACATACTCAGAAAAAACTGGCAGAAAGAATTACTGGAAGGAATTCTGGATGGACATGGATGTAAAATCCTATTACTTTATTGGAAAGGACAATATACCGTTTCATGCAATTATCTGGCCTGCCATGTTAATAGCACATGGAGGCTACAACATGCCATATAATGTTCCTGCAAATGAATATTTAAGATTTGAGGGAGAACAGTTCTCTAAAAGCCGTGGAATTGGCTATACTGTTAATGAAATTTTAAATTATGCTGATAAAGATTCATTGCGCTATTATATGTCATCTATTCTGCCAGAAAACGGTGATTCTGATTTTTCACTGCATGAAATGCAGGACAAGGTAAATTCTGAGTTTGTTGATAAATACGGAAATTATATTTATAGAATAGAGAGCTTCATCGACAAAAACAGACTCAAAATAAAAATACCGAAGGGTTTTGATGAATATGACAGTGATATTCTGAAAACGTTGAAGGAAAAATTCAGGCTTTATTGCATAGAAATTGAAAATCTTCATATCAAGCGTGGCTTATCAATATGGCTGGAGCTTGTTATGCTTGCGAATAATTATTTTACCATATCTGAACCATGGAAGCTGATAAAAACTGATAGAGCGTTGCTGAATGAGAAGCTCTTTGTATCTTTAAAAATTTCACAGTATCTTACAGCAATGCTCTATCCCTATGTGCCGTCGGCATCAGAAAGAATCTGGGAAACGCTGGGAATTAAAACCAAAATTGCTGGAAGCTCTTTTGAGGAACTGCTTCTGGATTACGATTTCACCATATCCCGGGGTGATGTTCCATTTAAGAAACTCGATTTTTCAAACCCAGATAATCTTGATCTGAGAACAGGAAGAATAATTTCAGTAGAAGACCATCCAAATGCAGATAATCTATATATAATCAAAATAAAAGCTGGAAAGGAATATACAGCAGTATCAGACCTGAAAAAATTTTATTCAAGGGACCAGTTAATAAATAAAAGTGTAATAGCATTAATTAATATTGAGCCTTCGAGAATCCGCGATGTCAATTCCAATGCTATCATATTTACAGAAGAAATAAATGGTGGCAGGAATATTCTTGCTTCTGATGGTGAGGAAGGTGATGAGGCAACTGTAGGTGATTTCAGGTTCAATGGAACTTCCATATCCTTTAAGGATTTTAGCAAAACACACTTTTTATCTGATAAGGGCCATCTGGCAATAGAAATTGATAAAAAAATAATGCCAGTAAAAATAAATAATAAATTTATTATCAGCCAGAATAAAGATGGAAAAATTTCAATTAAATGAGGTTGCATAATGATCTCCATTTATAGCAAACCTTTCCATTGTTAACTTATTCTAATCCATGTAAATGCCAATTTCCTATTATATAATGGCTTTGCACAATGAATCTGCCATACTGCTAATTGTAGATGGCATTTTTACATTATTATCTCAATTCCAATAATTCAGATAGTATACACGAATCGCTGTAATTTATCAAATCTATAGCTATATTTACATATTTTTAACAATTTTATCTAAATGCATTTACATAAAATAAATTATTTTGATAATAGCCATTTCCATACAGGTATTGCAACTATTCTGAAATTATCTATTTCTATAATTTTATCTAAATTCATTGTTATTAAAATTAGGTCATTGCAATGCAATTCTTTTCCTGCTTTTAACAGTGAATTAATTTCCCTTTTGTTTAAGCTTTCGCAGTCAGAAACATATGTAACGTTTATCAATTGTTTCACAGTACTATTTTCATATAATAAAAAATCAACTTCATAATTATGATTTTTATAATAAAATATTTCCATATTATTAAAATTATTACTTTTCCTTCTTAACAATTCTATAAAAACAATGTTTTCTATTTTATTTCCTGAAGGCTTTGTAGGTAAAAACCCGTTTAAATTTGATATTGATATATCTATTAAATATATTTTAAATGATGTTTTAAATTGTTCTCTTAACTTAAAAGAAAATTTATGCATTATAAATATAAGATAGGAATTTTCAAGATACCTTATGTACTTAATCAATGTATGAATATCTATATTAAAATAGTTTTTCAGATTAGAATATGAAAATTCATTTGAATAATTTGAAATTATATATCTTGATAAACTTTTTAAATCGTTTATTTTCTCACTTTATATCTATTTATTATATCTTTCTGAATTATATCATTGTAAATTGATTTAACCATTTTTTTATCTATTGTAATACCCTCTGGAAAGCGGCCGCTGCTCATATATTCATTAAAATATTTTAAAATCAACCCCTTATCGAGAGTTGAATAAAGGCCTTTAATTTCAAATGAATTATATTCAAGAAACTCTGAAAAAGAGAATGGATACAGAACAAAATCTATGTGCCTCCCGGTCAGGTGCATTGAGAGTTCTCCTGACAATAGATTTGAATTGCTGCCCGTTAATATTATTTTTTTGGTATTGCGCAATCTCCTTATAAATAATTCCCAGCCTTTTATATTTTCAATTTCATCAAACAAAAAAATGTCAATGCTATCGTATATAGAATATATAATTTCCAGCAATGCATTCAAATCATCTAATTTTATATTAATGAGCCTTTCATCATCAAAATTAACATAGGCTGCCTTAATATTATTAACCAGGCAAAGTGCAAGTGTTGATTTC
>JAVYST010000026.1:0-18247 GCA_038729085.1 Ferroplasma sp.
CGCTTCACATGTAATGGGGCTCATCGCTGGCGGCTCCTTTCAGCCAGATGCTATGAAATATTCAGACATAGTTTATGGCTCAACCCATAAAACTTTTTTCGGGCCCCAGGGAGGCATTATCCTCACAACTGATTCGGAATTATTCAATGAAATCGAGAATAATACTATATTCAGAACTATGGATAACATAAACCTTTCGAGGATTGCATCGCTTTCTATAGCTGTAGAAGAAATGCTAAAATATGGAAATGAATATGCTTCTGCAGTTGTGAAAAACACAGCAAAACTGATTGCAGAACTTCATAACCAGGACTTTAAAATTGCTCCAGGATCTGAGCATTCAAAATCTCACCAGATACTTTTAGATCAGGAATTTCTAGGGAGAAAAAACTATAACTTCCACAGTTTTTCCGAAGAACTTGAACGGCACGGAGTTATTATTGATCGGTTCGGGAGGATTGGAACTCAGGAGATAACACGAAATTCTATAAATGATATGCATAAAATTGCCTCTATACTATCAGGATTATACAATAAATTAAATAGGGCAGATGAAATTAAAGAAATAATTGATAAAAAATCATTAAAATACTGGTGATATAATGCAGGTTTCAGAGATAATGAAAAAAAATTTGATAGAAATAGACAGCAACGCAAAGATTTCAGAAGCTATATCAAAAATGACGGAAAACGATATACAGCAGCTTCCTGTTTTCAGTGAAAATTCATATGTAGGAATGCTTACATATAAAAATATATTGAGGAAGGGAAGCATAAAAAACAATTCACGTGTTTTGAACTTCACAATAGTTGCGCCAATGATTAAAGAGGATGCTGATACAGATGAAGCAATAAGCCTTATAAAGGAAAGTGGCCTGAATGCTATTCCAGTTTTTAATAAAAATAAGTTGGTTGGAATTGTTACAAGAATGGACATTATCAGGAATCTTGCCGAAATAATGCCAGCAGCATCTAAGATCAAAAATTTCGAAATAATGAGTGCTGATGTAATTACAGTTGATATAAACGAGGAGTTGGAATCTTCCGCACAGAAAATCAGGGACCTTGACGAGTTTGAAATCCCAGTAACCAAAAATGGAAAACTTGAGGGAATATTAAGGTTGAAAGAAATAATCAACAATGTTGTTATGGATAAACATAAAATCAGTTATGGCCAGTATACATCTGGCACATCGAAAATAGAGATCGTGGCTGGATCAATTATGGATAATCCAGTCAGCATTGACGAGGATTCAACCATCCTTGATACTGCAAATTTGCTCCTGAAAAACCATCTGCACATTATGCCAGTTGTTGATAAAGATTTAAAGGTTACTGGCGTTGTTGGAATAATAGATATTCTTAATATTATGAATGCCCAAAAAGAAGAGGGATTTTATACAGAGATATCAGGGCTCGAGGGGGATGACCGTGATATCTATGACATTACATATTTCATGGCCGATAAATTCCTCAAAAATGTTTCAAGAATAATCGGAAATAATGGAAAATTTCTTGTCAATATAAAAAAGTATAAAACAGAGGGAAAGGGCAAATATTCCATAAGGACTAAACTAATAACACCCAAAATGCATATGGAATTGGATGGTTCTGGTTATAATTATGGAAAAGCCCTGAAAGAAGTAATCGATGCATATGAATCAAAAATAAAGGGAAAATAATATAAAATAAATTTATAAACTTTTAATTTTAAATTAAAAATATATGAAAATAAATAGAATTATTGCTTTTCCACATTTGAAATAAATGATTTATATATGTTTAGATATTCAAGCCCTTTTTTGATTCCCCTTGAAATTTCAGGGAATTCAATATTTTGCAATACAGTTGCAATTTCCTCGCTATGGGCAAGCCCTATGTAAGGCACAATAGCTTCTACAAGATGTGAAGAATAACCAGATCCCTCGAAAACTTTCTGTACGCTATTTATAATATTCTTCAAATTTTTGTATATATATTCTGATGAAGTTCTATTCTTTGCGGCACTGATATAATACCTCATTGAATCCTGCGCCTTAATTTCTTTACTGGAAATGGCCTTTTCGATCAATTCATAATTATCTTTGCCATCAAGAAAACCCAGTGCCTGAATGGCCTTTACCCTGTCCTCATCCTGGTCAAAGCTTGAAATGAGCTCCAGCAACTTTTTGCCGTTGTTGTCATTTCTTGCATATGAAATCAGGACAGTTGAACGCATGTCAGGAGATATTGATTTTATATTATCAATTTCCTTTGCCATCATTTCTGCATATTCATTGTCCATTGATGCTAATCTTGAAGAAATAATTCCACGGGCTATTGTAATGTTTATATTTTCATTTTTCTGTGGCTTCCCGAGCTCTGCGAGCTTTGCTTTGTGAAACTCATTGTTCTTATTTGAAACAACTTCATTTTCAGGCAAGATGAGGTGTAGCATAAATAGCCCATTCGATATTTCACGAATGATCAATGTGTCATTCAGTTCCATCAAAGGCTTTATTCTTTCTAAATAATCGTTTAAATTAATTTTTCCAGACAATAGGAATGCATAAAGGTCGTTTATTATACCGAATATATCCTTGTTTGATAGATATTTCAGATTTTTAATAATCAGGCCATAAAAGTTATCTGAATATGATACGCGGTAAAAGCCGGTTTCATCATTGTTGAGTTTAAGCAATTTGCCGGTGTATTCGATCTTCATGCTTTCATCCTCAAATAAAAGGCTCTCCACTCTATCCATGTACTTAATAGTCAGTGGTATTTTCCACTGTACGTGCTGTGTTTTTCCATTTAACAAAAAGCGGGACTGGTTAAGGTTAATTTCATCATTCACGAGTTCTGCATCTACAACAGGATATCCAATATTCTGGATAAAAGATTCCATTACCTTGCGTACGGGCATATCTGAAACTCTGGATATATATTCCCATAGATCAGCACCACTGGCATTTTTATAACTGTAGTTCTTGAGGTAAAGCCTCAGCCCATCCCGGAAAACTTCATCTCCTACAAAAGCATGGATCATTCTTAAAATGCTTCCTCCCTTGCCGTAACTGATCTCATCAAATATCTGGGAAATATCATCCGGTGATTTCACCTCTACCTCTATTGGATGTGAAGTTACAAGTGAATCGCCTGCAAGTGCACCTTCTGTTTCATCCACAAGAAAATCAGAAAACATATCGAATTCAGGCTCCAGTTTATCCATTATCATGTAAGACATAAAAGTTGCGAAGCTTTCATTGAGCCAGAGATCATCCCACCAGGCCATTGTAACCAGGTCCCCAAACCACTGGTGTGCAAGTTCGTGTGCAATTACCTCGCCTATTGACTTTCTTACAGTTTCACTGGTAGAATCTGACATATTCAGGTAGATTTCCCTGAATGTTATGGCACCCCAATTTTCCATTGCACCGGCTCCAAATTCAGGTACAGATATTAAATGCTCCTTTGGGAGCGGATATTTTATATCAAAGTAATTTTCATAAAATTCAATGGCTTTTTTAGCTATTTCAAGTGGATAATCAGAAGCAGTCAAATGGCCTTTCTGGGCTGCCAGAATTAATTTTTTTGTATCGCTGAAAGTAATATTTTTTTCCTCAAACTCCCCAATGCCAAGATATAGCAGGTAAGTAGACATCAAAGGTGTCTGAAAGAATTTAACTTTCTTTTTTCCATCAATTTTTTCTTCTTTTTCTACAGGCATATTTGAAATAGCAGAGTATTTCTCATCAAATGTTGCCTCTATGTCAAAGGTTGCCTTATATGATGGATTATCAACGCATGGAAAGAACCTCCTTGCACCGGTGGGCTCAAATTGGGTAGTGAACATTTCCCCATCCCTGGTTTTTGATAGATAAAATCCCTGAAGCTGTTCTGGAATTTTGCCTGTAAATTCAATTTCAGCTGTAGAATCCTTTGTAATAATGCCATCTACAATTATTTCCTGGTTTTTTGGCCCGAACTTAAAATTTTTGTTTGCGCCATTTATTTTTATCTTATTAATTAATAGATTAACAGAGTTCAGTATTAACTTTTCCTCGTTTCCATTGAATTTAATGGTTTCATGGCATTTATATGCATGCTCTTCTGAATTAATTTCAACTTCCAGGCTGTAATTATATATCTGCATAAAACAATATATTATAGTTGTTTATAATCCTTATCTACATTATGAACATTTTCAGGCAATTTTGCCTTAAATTATAACATTTAAATAGATAGCTGCAATTTTAATTATATGACTTTAATATTCGGAATATCCAAAAATGAAATAAATTTTACAATTAATGAATGCGCCAGAATAATCAGAAGCGGAGGAACAGTAGTTTTCCCCACTGAAACCGTCTATGGCCTCGGTGCTGATGCATTCAATCCTGAGGCATGCAAAAAAATATTTGCTGCAAAAAATAGGCCTGCTGACAATCCTTTAATTGTACATATATCCAGCATCGATTCAATTGATAAAATTGCATATATTGATGATGATTTAAAACATATTATGGAGAGAGTATGGCCCTCTCCATTAACACTTCTTTTAAAGAAAAAGCCAGGCCTCCCAGATACTGTGACGGCCGGGCTTGATACTGTATGTGTTAGATTTCCAGATAATGATATAGCACTTCGCCTGATATCGGAAGCAGGGCCAATAGCAGCTCCAAGCGCAAATATTTCTACTAAGCCAAGCATAGTAGACTCAGATACTGCAATAAGAGAACTGGAAGGCAGGGTAGATGCAATTATTGATGCAGGCAGAGTAATTTATGGTCTAGAATCCACTATAATTGATTGCACCAAAAAACCTTATGAAATGTTGCGTGCTGGCGCATTTTCACGAGAAGACCTCGATCTTATCTTTGGAAAAATTTATGTCAGCCCACTGGTATATGGCAACATTCAATCAGATATTGCACTCACTCCTGGTTTAAAATACAGGCATTATGCCCCTGATAAAAAATTGATACTTATAGAAAATGATAATACATTCCGCAACTTTATTTCATCTGAAGGCTCAAAAAATTTCCTTTCATTTGGTTCTCAGCAGAATGGGAAATATGCAAAATATAGCTATGTGGACATGGGAAATAACATATACGAAGTTGCACATAACCTCTTTTATGATTTCAGGATGCTTGATAGTTCAGATAAGCTTGCAGGCGCCATTCAGCAGTTTGATGAACAGGGAATGGGCCTTGCTGTCATGAACAGGATCAGGAAAGCAAGCTTTGCCACAATAAAGGATAAAGAAAATATAGATAGAATATATTCACTTATCAATGAAGCTTGAAAATTATCGATTAAACTGGGATATTATATTAAAGAAAGAGGTTGATTTTCTTTCAAAGAAGTATCCAGATATAGATATAAAAAATAGTTATTCCAGTATTATCAGCCTTTTAAATGAAAATAAAATTCAGTCAAAAATAATACTTGACAGAAAGGAATTTATTGGATATGCATATATAATGGCTCCAGCAGATAAAAGCGACAGGCTATATGCTGATATTGGCTTTATATCGCCAAAAAAAATTACTGAAGAACGGGTAAAAATTTTTTTTGACTGGCTTATCGAAATCGCATCAAAGAATAAAAAGAAATTAATGCTAAATCCAATTTTCAATGGCAATGAAATATCTGATAAGGCCATAGCTAAGTATAATTTTGTGACAATTGTCAGAAAGCGGATGGTTCTGGACCTCAATACTTATAAATATCAAAAATTGGAAGAAAAATACGACACTGCCGGCATAAATAACCTGAATATGCTGCTTTATGCTGATGCTGAATACGAATCGTTTAAATATACATCTGATAAAATACTTTTCAGCAATAAAAGGGAAGATAGAATAAAAAGCGTAGAAGCGCTGTTTAAAGGCGAATACGGCGAAATTATCTCAGATGCCAGTATTATAATCAACAATAAAGGCAGGATAAGTGGTGGAATTATTTCATCCAGGCTTGGTTTTGACAGATCATTTATAGTCTCAATATTTGTTAAACGTGCATACAGGAAACAGGGCATGGGCAAATATCTGTTATTAAGCGCCCTGAACAGATTAAAGGCCCTTTCATATAATTATGTCTATTTATGGGTCAATTCAAATAATTTTGCGTCTAAATTTTACAGCGATTACGGTTTCACATTTGAAGATTACCCTGAAGAAGTTATATATTATATTGGGCAGAAGCATATTAAAAATATTTAAATTCATTATATAATTATACCTTATGGGAATTGCCAATTACATTTACCTTGCAATATTTATTTCAACCATAATATACTTATTATACAGATATGCCGATGCTTTTAAAATCAAATTGATAGCATCAATCCCTGTTTTATTGCTTCTGGCATATTTTTCACATTCATTTATTGTTCTTCCCATATTTATCTTTTCAATGTTTCTGGGCACATATCTTTATACTGTATTTTTTTACTTTCCATTTGCTGTCGATTTTGTACTTATAGTAATCGCCACTGCCGGAAAATTAATTCCATTAAGATTCATTTTTGCTTCCATTTCAATGGCTATACTGATTTCAATGTTCCTTGATAAAAATATGAAAAAATACGACCTTATGAATAAAGAAAGCAAGGGAAAAGATATTAAGATTGAAACTAACCGCGACTATTTCCAGATTGCTGCTGGAATAGTTACATTGCTTATATTTTTAATTGCAGGGCTTCAGGGAAGGATAATTGTTCTTATCACAGTTTTCCTGATTTACCTTGTAGGAAATATATTATATCTCAACAATAAGAACAGGATAGCTGTGATGGTTTATAGCATGGAAAGGGATAATACAAAGCTGGGGCTAGGCTCAATGTATCTTGCCGCCGGTTTCCTCCTCATACTCGCCTTTGTCAGATCAATGCCAGTTATATATATCAGTATTTTTATTTTAATGATAGGTGATTCACTTGCCACAATAATTGGAATGAATATGCACAGCCCAAAACTATTTTATAACCATAAAAAGTCTGTAGCTGGATTTCTGGCCATGTTAATTCCATCAATGTTATTTGGATTTATAGATCTTGCGTTCATAGTTTCATTTGTATATGCAACCGGTGCCACATTTGCAGAATCGATATCAAACAGGGTGGCTGATGACAATATAACAATTCCTGTAGCAATTGTTATTGTCCATTTTCTGATTATAGCTTTATAAAATAAATAAGATATGTGAAATTATAAATACCATTTTGTATTTTACTCATGAAGCGAGTGTGGTGTAGCCTGGTAACACGCGAGCTTGCCAAGCTCGTGCCTCGGGTCCAAATCCCGGCACTCGCAGTTTTGCAATTTTAAATGCCTGCCATATGTTTTGCAAAGAATTGGTTTAATTATATATCATGGTTTACAATTTAATAAATGAAAAACTACAATATAGGACAAAATTTTCAGCAGCAAAGTGCTGTGTTTTTTCAAACATAGATTGTTCAATCAATAAGATATTTTGCTTATATCAGTTAATTTTATTAACAAAAGTTTTTTTATATTGATATGGGAAATTTATTTTAACTTATAATGTTTATCATTCTGATATTTAGCAATCTATTTATATGATTTTTGATTGTATTATTATGTTTCCAGAAAAGTTCGAATATATGGCACCTCATACACTTGATGAAGCATCTAAATATCTCAAAGATCATGAAGATGCAAAAATTTTAGCTGGAGGTCAGAGCCTGATACCGCTTCTTAAGCTTAGATTTACAAGCATTCCTGAAATTATTGATATTGGAAATATAAAGGGAATAGATGCAATTGAAGAGAAGGATGGAAAAATTGAGATTGGTTGCATGGCCAGGACTGCCGATCTCATAGTAAATCCATTGATAAGGTCAAAGCTTGGAATTATTGCCGATGCCGCCAGCCAGATTGCCGATCCTCTTGTAAGGAATAGAGGAACAATAGGTGGAGATATATGCCATGGAGACCCTGCAAATGATTTCCCGGCATGCATGCTTGCACTCAATGCGGAATTTCAGATATTTACTCCAGGTGGCACAAAGTCCATAAAGGCTGAAGATTTCTTTACTGATACCTTTACTGTTGCCCTTGAACCAGGAGAAATACTTGAAAAAATTGTTATTCCTGAAAATAATTTAACCGGAAGGTATCTGAAATATAAAAAGTACGCAGGTGATTTTTCAATTCTCGGCATTGCAGTTGCAATTAAATTTAATGGCAAAAATGCAGTTATGGCTGGAATTGGATTGACAAATTGCGGAGCAACTGCAATTAAGGCAAAAGATGCTGAAAATTTTATTGCTGGAAAAGAATTAAATGATTCCAATATAGATGCAGCAGCGGATCTTTTAGTTAAAAGTGCCGAATTTTTTGATGATGGAAATGGTACAGCAAGTTTTAAGGAAAAATTTTTGAAGCATTTATTTGTAAAAGCAGCAAAGGAAATTCGAGGTGGGAATCAATGAAAGTTAATATAATGGTTAATGGAAAGAGTTACAGGAAGGAAATTGAACCAAGAATGTTGCTTGTAAGCTTCATCAGGGATGAATTGGAATTGACTGGAACACATATTGGCTGCGATACAACAGATTGTGGCGCATGTTCTGTCCTTATGGATGGAAAGGCAGTTAAATCATGCACAGTCCTTGCAGTACAGGCAGATGGCCATCAAATAGAAACCATTGAAAATGGGGATGACAGAGAATTAAATTTAATCAAGGAGTCTTTTATAGAAGAAAATGGCCTTCAATGCGGATTCTGTACCCCAGGCATGATTATGACAGCACTGTACCTTTTAAGAGGAAATAATAATCCAGATGAGGATTATATAAAATCAAATTTGTCGGGAAATTTATGCAGATGTACCGGCTATGTATCTATTATAAATTCTATAAAAAACGCAAGGGATAAGTTAAATGAACAACAGGTGGTTTCTAAATGAGCTACTTAAACAGGTTTGTTGAAGGGAAGGGCCAATACTTAGATGATATAAATCCAGAGAATGTGCTTTATATGTCATTCGTCAGGAGCCCATATGCACATGCAAGAATAAAAAATGTCAATGGCGGCCTGAATTCAGGTGAATTAAAAGCGTACTATGCAGTGTCTTCTGCAAAGCACAGAGAACCCGTACTTGCAATCGGCGAGGTTGAATACCAGGGGCAGGCTATTGCAGCCGTATTTGGCAATAGCCGCTATGAGTCAGAGGATTTAAAAGATACGGTAAGCGTTGATTATGAGCCACTGGATGCAATACCTTCAATCTCAGCTTCTAAAAAGCAGGCGCCACTCTATTCCGATTTGATTGACAATGCCCTTTCCACTGAAGAAGTGGGCAATAAATTTAATGAAAAAGATATAGCCTTTGATTTAAAGGTAACTGATACAATGTTTCTTGACCGCATTTCTGCAAATCCAATGGAAGGGCGTGGCATAATTGCAGACTATAAAGATGGCATATTAAATGTATACCTTCCATCACAGTCAATAGTCAGGTCAAAAGCTGGCATAGTCAATGCCCTTGGCCTTGATCCATCCAAAGTAAGATTATTTTTAATCGATAATGGAGGCGCCTTTGGAGTTAAGGCATTATTTTATCCGGAATATATAGTAGCCTGCTATGCTTCCATGAAATATAAGAGGCCGGTTAAATGGCAGGAGACCAGAATGGAACATCTTCAGGCCTGCCATGCAGGGCGTGGCGTAGAGGCAACTATTACGCTCTATGCCAAAAATGATGGCACAGTTGCCGCCCTTGATGGGGAAGTTTTGCTGGATAATGGACCATATTTTGTTGATGAAGCCGCTGTTGACCTTGGAAATGTTATACATCAATTGACAGGGCCTTACCATATAGAGAATGCACATTTAACAGGAAAATATATGTTAACAAATAAAGCTCCAAACGGGTATTATAGAGGTGCTGGAAAACCTGAAGCCTCAATATTCATGGAAAGGATGATGGACCTGCTGGCTGACAAATTGAATATGGATATTGCTGATATCCGGCTGAAGAACGCCCTTGAAGCACCATTTAAATCACCGCTTGGCTTTGATATCAGGTATCCAACAAAGCCATTCCTTGAAGAAGCTTTGAATTACTTTAATTATAAAGAAATGTCAAAAAAAGAGCATGTTGGCATTTCATTCTTTATTCTTGATGAAGATACAGCGCCAGGTGAAAGCGCACGTATTTCCATAAGGGATGGAAAAGTCCATGTTACCATGGGTGGCAACGTTTCAGGGCAGGGGCATGAACTTTTTGTCAAATCCATTTTAAGTGAGCAACTGGAAATAGAGCAGGATAAGATATCTCTTGATCTGCAGGATACAGATACACTTCCAGAAGGCGTTGGAACATGGGGTTCTAAATCAGCAATGACGCATGGCTCTGTTTTGCTTCAGGCATCTGAAGAAATTAAAAAACAGATAGAATCACAGTATGGCAAATATACGCCAGAAATCCTGCTCCAGAATAATTTAGACCACAATACATTTTATAAATTTGGATATAATGACAATGCTGTAAATTTTAACCTGGTAACATCAAAAATAGATACAGAGGGAAACTTTGAATCGATGAAGATAGGTGCTTATTATGACCTTGGAAAGGTGCTTAACATGCCAAACGTTATGGGGCAAACTGAGGGTGGCGCATTGCAGGCAATAGGGGAGGTTATTTCAGAAACTTTAACATATTCCCCGGAAGGCCAGTTGATGACGACCAGTATCGTGGATGCAGGTGTTTTAAAAGCAGAAATGGTACCTGAATTTGACATAAAGATTGTTGAAAACCCATCAGTGATTAAAGATGGTGCAAAGGGCCTTGGAGAATCTCCCATGATAGGAATACCAGCTGCTCTTGCGAGATCACTGGAAACCCAGATAAAGAAACGCATAAATAAGATGCCTCTTTCCCGGGAGTTCTTATTTCAGGATTGAATTGTTTTAAAAATCTAAATTAAATTTTCAGGTTTATTTGAAAATCTTTTTATTAAAATTGTCTGCCATATTTACAGTATTTTTAATTCAACCCTTCATAATTTTTTTATGGAATTCATTCTTTATTTATTATAAGCAGAATTCAACAACTATCTTTGATATTATTATACTTATAAAATTATTTTAATGGCAATTTCATTGCTCTGTAATTTTTATGTTTTTATTATTTTCCTTTGAAATAATTCGCCTGAGGGGAAATCATCAACTCGTTTTAAATTGATCGAATTCCTGTATGAAGCTGGAGCACATGTTGAGCCTTTATCGGTATAAGTAAAATCGCTTCCATAAATAACTGTATAGGTGGGACTTTCTGGCATGTCAGCATATACCAATGCCGAATTACTGGCGAGGAAGCCTTTGCATGCCTTTATAAACCTCCAGTCATAATAGACCAGATGTGAAATTTTTAAATCTCTCCTCTTATATTCAGAGGTATCTATTCCACCATTATAAAAATCAAAGGTTTCCTCTATTGACATTCCATTTTTCTTCATAAGTCCAATAGATTTATAATTAGTTGATTCAACAAGCGCCCTTACATAGCCTTTTCCAGTACTTCTTGCAATTGAATATGCATACTGGAGAAGATCGGAAGCAATATTCATTCTTCTATGATCAGGATGTACCCTCAGCCCACTTATCCACATAGAATTGTCAGGCATTGATTCTACTTTCATGAATCCAGTTATGGCACTGGCATCATTTACGAAGACATCCCCCTGGGCAAGATAGCCAGCACCAATTCTATTTATGTAATCCTCGTAACCGCTAATGGCAGAAATTTCGCTTATATATGGCCAGTCGGCTATAGTAGCCTTTCTTATCATCCAAACAAATAATTAAAGCCGCATATTTATTATTATTCAATTATCCATTCATTTTTCCACCATTATTTTATCGAGTTGCTGCTATTATTTCTTTATTTTTCCCTGGCTGTTCAGGCAGCTCGAAATAAAAAAATATCCAGATGAGGCATTTCAAGAAATAACTATCGCATTAAATATAAAAATGCAAAAATTCCAGTATTTATTGAGGCTATAGCCGAATGGAAAGCGGTTTAAAACAATCAAATTGCCTACCTAGATTAGCAATAAGCACAGAAAAAATTTTTGCACTGATATTCCGGCATTGATTATTATTTAGAATGCCTGCAAAGCTATACATAACCATTAAATAATATTATATACGTTTATGAATTACCATACAGACTATTTAAAATGAAAGAAGAAAAATTATTTAATGTTAATGAGGCACTGCCCTTCATGGATGATATTGTTGCTGAATGGTTTAACAGCAAATACAGTGACCTCAGCGAACCACAGAAAAAAGCTATCCCTTTTATACACAATAAGCAGAATGTTCTAGTTTCATCGCCAACAGGCACTGGAAAAACACTTACAGGTTTTCTATCCATAATCAATGAACTTTTTATTAAAGCAAGAAATAACGAGCTTGAAGACAAAATTTATTGTGTTTATATTTCACCATTAAAAGCACTTGCAAATGATATAAATAAAAATTTAAATGCACCATTAAATGAGATATACGAACTCGCAGAAAAATATGGAATAAAACCCCAGGAAATAAGGGTTGCAGTCAGATCTGGCGATACACCACAGAAAGATAGGTCCAGGATGTTAAAAAATCCTCCCCATATATTAATTACAACACCAGAATCACTTTCACTTGCCATAACAGCAATAAAATTCAGGGAAAAATTCTCTGCTGTAGAATATGTTATCGTAGATGAAATACATGAAGTTTCATCAACCAAGCGAGGTTCAATGCTGTCCCTGAATCTTGAACGGCTTGAAGCATTATCTCCAGGATTTACCAGGATTGGGCTTTCAGCTACCCAGGCACCGCTGGATTTAATAGGTAATTATCTCTGCGGCTATTCTGGCAAAGAACCAAGGCCCTGTGAAATAATAGAAGTAAATACAAATAAGTATCTTGATTTAAGCATTATTACGCCAGTTAAGGACCTTACACTTGTCAGTTATGAGGTTGCAAACGAAAAAATGTATGATATTCTTGTTGACATGATCAATAGCCATAAAACAACATTAATTTTCACAAATACCAGAAGTGCTACCGAACATGTAGCTATGAGGCTTAAGGCAAGGGGAATTGAAAATATAGAGGCACATCATTCATCGCTTGGAAAACAGACGCGGGTCGAAGTTGAAAACCGGCTGAAGGAGGGAGAATTAAAATGTGTTATATCATCAACATCGCTTGAACTTGGAATTGATATTGGTTTCATTGACCTTGTAGTCCAGATTGGAAGCCCTAAATCTGTATCCAGGGCGCTACAGAGAATAGGGCGTGCAGGCCACGGTGTTAGAGACTTATCAATTGGGCGTTTTATTGTATTTGACCTTGATGACCTGATGGAATGCGCAGTGATGACAAGAGCTGCATATGAACATGAAATTGATCGTGTAACAGTTCCGGTAAACCCGCTGGATGTCCTTTCCCAGGGAATTATAGGAATGTCGCTTGAAAAAGCATGGGATGTTGATGAAGCATATACATTATTAAAGCATTCATATGCTTTCCATACACTTGATAGAGAAGACTATATATCAACTCTTGAATACCTTTCAGGCAAAATTGAAGGAAGCACCCTGTTTTCTAAAATATGGTATGATAAAAGTGAGAATAAATTTGGCAAAAAAGGCGGCACAAGAATGATATATTTTATGAATGTTGGCACCATTCCGGATGAGGCAAATTATAACGTAATCAATGAAAAGGGCAGAATGCTTGGCCAGCTGAGCGATAAATTTGTTGAGCGTTTAAAAAATGGCGATATTTTCGTTCTTGGTGCCAAAACATATATGATGGTAAAATCGTCAAAAAATAATATCATGGTAAGGGCAGCAACAGGAATGAAGCCCACTGTGCCATCCTGGACTGGCGAACTATTGCCAAGAAGTTATGACCTTGGCATCCTTATAGGACAGTTCAGGAAAGAATTATACAGAAGAATAAAAGAAGGCGAAAATACTGAAAGCTGGCTTATTGACAATTACCATGTTGATCCGTTTGGAGCCAGAAGCCTCATATCCTATGTCAAATCACAGGGAGACTATGATATTCCAACAGAGAACCATCTATATGTAGAAGGTTATCTTGATGAAAGCTTTTACAGCATTATATTCCATATACCACTGGGACGCCGTGTAAATGATTCACTGTCAAGGGCATATGCACTGGCTATTTCAAATAAGTACAGTGTAAGTACAAGAATCAGTGTAAACGATAATGGATTCATGATTACTGTTGATAAAAAAATTCCAATTGAAAACACAATACACCTTCTAAATACTAAAAATTTTGCAGACATGGTTAACCGTTCAATTTTGAACACTGAATTATTTAAACAGCGCTTCCGTTACTGTGCAACAAGATCATTAATGGTGTTAAGGAAATACAAACAGGCTGATATTTCAGTGACACGGCAACAACTGAGAAGTGATCGGCTGTTGAGGGTGCTTGAATCCATAAAAAATTTCCCCATAATTAAGGAAGCATTTAATGAGGTGAAGAATGATGTCATGGATGTGGAAAGGGCACAGCTCTATATAGATAATGTTATATCTGAAAATAAATATAAGATAAGTGAATACTCAGCTGAAACCAGCCCTTTTTCATATAATTTAATCTTATCTGGAGTTTCCGATATTGTATTGATGGAAGACAGGTCTAAATTATTAAGGGAATTGAGAAGCCATCTTATGGATAAGATATATGGAACAGAAGATATAGAATTTCTTATAAAAGACTCAAAAACAGCTGAGAATTATTTCAGAAACAAGATTCCTGCAGTATCTGACAAGGACTCGTATATGGATTTTATAAAACATTTTCTGTATATTGATCCGTTTAAACCGAAATTTAATTCACCGCTGAATTATTCATCAATGGATTTAACACAGACAACAGATGAATTGGTTAAAAATGGTGACCTTATTTATGCTTTCTTAAGATCAGACCAGTGGGCATATAAAGAATATTATCCAATTTTTTACAGCCTGTTCAAAAAAAATATAGAACCTGTCCCGGGAGATGCAAAATTATATGAATTGATAAATGGAAGCACATTTAACCAGTTAAAAAATGCAGGCATGGATGAACATTTTCTTGCAGATTCCCTTTTAAGATTGTTATCATCCTATAAGATCCGCAAGTCCATAAAAAATGGCTCAATAATATATATTAAAAATGACTGGGCAGCTGTTCAAGACGGCAACATGGATTGCCATTTGAGGACTGCTATAAGGCTTATACTTGGTTCATACGGCCCGCTGTCAATAGATGAGCTTCTTATAAAGTTGCCAGTTGACAGCAATATGCTCGAGGCTTCCCTGAATTCCATGGTGGACAGTGAAGAAGTGATCTATGATTATATCACTCCTGTTTTTATGAAACAGTATATGCTGAAATCCGATTTTGAAAATATTGTAAAAACCATTGAAATCGACATTCAGGCCAGGAGAATTTTAAACTTCAGCCAGCCAGTAGCATCAATAGAAGAATATTTTGAAAAATATGGTTTTGCCTTTGATGTACATGACATAATTGTCCGCATGAACAAGTTCAATTTCGATAGCCTTAAAGAATTGGTTAATAATAATGCTGTATATTACCAGAAAATTATAAAGAATAAATATGCTTACATAGCAAAATGGTTGATGGATCTTCTCTATTATTTAAGAGATGAGCCTTCAAGCGAGGAAGAGAATAAGATTCTGGAATTTATAAAAAGGGGTATAGATACAGAGGATAAATTATCTGATATTTCCGGCTATGAAAAGACTATAATAAGGGCGATAATACACAGCCTGAAATTTAAAGTAAAAATTATAGAGGCAGGCGATAGCCTTTTAGAATATATTCCTGGTACAGAGCCCAACACAAATGAGATAATAGATAAATATGGGCCTGTTACTTCAAGGGAACTTACAAGGTTTTTCTGGTTTAACCCGAATAAGCTGGACTATTCAAGGTTCACGCCATTTTATTATAAAAATGAAGTTTATTATGGAAATATAAGGGCATTTGGCCTGGCCGCTTCTTTAATTGTTAAAAAAGATGATCCAATAAGCATTTACCTGGGAAAATATTTCAAAAACGAAAGCTACAATGCAAGGTTTATACATAACGGAATAGAAGCTTCAATGTTTTACATTGCCATGAAAGAGCCGGGCATGTGGATAGAAAATATTGAAATTGAGGAGAAAGATGCAGATGGTTTCTTTAAAGCATTGCAGGACACTTCAGGAAAACTTGCACTGGACTCTATTATAATACACTCTTCAGAACCATCGCTTATAAATGCCGGGCATAACTATAAATTTGAATATTCAGATGGAATTTTATACCATGGCAATTTTGAGGTGCAGAACATCACAATGGGTGAGCTTTTATCAGCAGCTTTAAGGCAATACTCGCCGAAAAATCTAACATTCAATTACAAATCGCTTTCTGAAATACTTCTTGGCATCAGGACAGATATTGAGGGATATTATTCAGGAGTGAGAAGCATCGAACTGTCAAATTACTTCAATTCAGGCCTGGTTTACCAGTTTAACGGGCCATATGGCATTACTGCATATGGAACTAAAAATGTCATAGCACTGTATAACAGCATCAGAAAAAGAAACCTTACCGATGCAGAAGGGCAAATTTACAAATATTTAATGTCAGAAAATATGACGGAGATGGAGCTTGCACGCTATGTAAAGCTGAGTTCGCAGCAGGCCAAGAATGCAATTAAGGAACTGTTCAGAATAAATGCTGTGGCAAGGAATAAAGACAGGAAATATGTGCCGATTATAGAAAACATTCCACGGCTTGATGCCATAGAGAAATTAATGCAGGAAGTTCTGGAGCGCATTGGTTTCTTTGATAAGGATATGTTTATGTCAATGTTGGGGCTTGATTCCGATAAAGAATACCATATGGCAATAAAAAAGCTTGTTAAAGAGAAGAAAATTATTGAGATTCTGATTCCCGGGGAGGATTTCATCATTTATATGCAGCCGGGCAGGCAGCTGGAAACTAAACCAAAAAGTTTTATTCGAATTATACCGCCAAGGGATATAATTGCCATGCTATTCAGTGATTATATACGATCCTCATTTAAAACTGTCAATACATATCTGATTTTTATTGACAATTCTATCAAACTTTCTATTCATGTGAAGAAGGATGGCAAATACCTTGGCATAAAAAAGATTGATGGTGATCGTGCATATCTGGATGCAGCAAAAAAAGAATTTAACAATATAGGATTCATACTTTCAGGTTTTGAATCTCCCTGAATTATAGTGAAAATTCCTCCTGTAATTCAAGAACCACCTGATTAATTACCTCTTCCAGTGTTAACCCGTTATATTCCCTTAAACCACCCATATCTGTTCTCAGCCTTGCACTGTATCCCTTATCATCCTTTTCAAATTCTATATTGCAGAGTAGCTCTTCCATAGTAATCAATCCTTAATTATAAAGGCTATTTAATTGTTGCCCTTTCTCCAGAATAATATCCCATTATAATATCAGATACATTATTTCCTGTCCTGCCAGTTATTATAAGACCATTGTGTTCAAGCAGGGCATGGTAGCTATCATTATTATTCAGGTAAGAATCGATGCCATCTATGCTGGTCATATTATCTACAATTCCACCTGCTGCCGGGCTCAATCCATCTATGCCATCTGTGCCAATGCTTGCAAATAAAAATTCCTCATTTTCCATGAGCCTGAGCATTCTTAAAACAAGTTCTTCATTTCTGCCTCCAATTCCTTTGCCAGTTACATTCACAGTTGTTTCCCCACCAGCAACAAACCAGAATCCATGGTTTTTTAATCTATATATGGAACGGATAGCTGAAACAATAGCATCAGCAACCTGCACTACATCTCCATTTATGTCAGAACCAAGATTAATCTTTTCATCGTCTATTTTGCTGTAAATATATTCAACAAAATCAAGGTTTTTAAGAATGATATTATATGATATTCTGCTAAAGTATTTTTCATTGCCCGGAATGTTTTCTACATGTTCAGATATCAATTTTTTTAATTCCGGTGTTTTTATATACATTTCAATTTCTTCATTAAGGGCCGAATCATATTGGGGCATGGCCAGTGGCCCCGAAGCAATTACATTCAGATCATTATAAATTACATCTGAAATTATATATGAAACTACAGTAGCTGGATAGAGCATTTTAGCAAGTTTTCCATTCTTTACC
>JAVYST010000027.1:0-17152 GCA_038729085.1 Ferroplasma sp.
TACAGAATTAAATATCCATTCTATTTATCGTCTCTGATAGCCTTTTTTCTATGCTATTTCCCCAGTTTTCTCTATACACCAGCTTTGACAGATTCTCACGCATCCTCCATCCTTTTTCTTCAAGTTCGGGGATTTCATGATTTTCTCTTAAATAGCCTAATGCAAGATATGCTACAAGTTTAATATTTTCTGGAATGCCAAGTATTTTTTTAACATCTTCTGGATTAAAAAAACTTATCCATCCGATGCCTATATTCTCAGACCTTGCTGCAAGCCACATATTTTCTATAGCAAGCACAGTGCTGTATTCGGAAGTTTCACGGATTGTTGATCTTCCTATAATGTCTGGCCCAGCACGATCAAAATCACATGTTACAGCTATATTCAGATCAGATTCCATAATGCCCTCAACCTTGATATCTTCGAATAATTTTCTTTTATCCGGGCCAATTGTTGAACTGAATTCACTTCTCGCAGCCTCTACTAATTTCTTTATTTTCATCCTTGTATCATTATCTTTTATCAATATGAAATTCCATGGCTGTGAATAACCAACAGACGGCGCATAATGGCCTGCAAGTAAAATTTTAGCAAGTATTGGTTCAGGTACATGCCTTGAATCAAACCAGGATCTGACATCCCTGCGTTTTTTAATTGCTTCGTAAATATCCATAAGTTTGAATTTACAGCCACTATAAATAATTAGCCGGCAATATTTATAAGCATGCTTTATTTTTTATCAACTGAATTTACATGGTTCTAAAAACAGCCAAAAAAATGTATTATAATAACAAAAAATTGTGCTATATTAAAAATTTAATGAAAAATATGGCCTCGAGTTATTGTTTTCCAAGAGTTTTCAGGAGGCCTAACATTATACTTAACCCTCTCTGTATCTCTGGGTCCTTTAACTGATTTAAGAGGCTAAATGTTCCCTTAACCTTTATATCCTTCCCGAGTTCACCGGATGCCAGCTCATCAGAAACTCTATCAAGGGAAGACATCAACGCGGGAGAACCGGTTGCAGAAAGTAGCCCGAGAAAGGAATTTGCCAGAGAACCGATGCCAGCAATCATTTCATCGTCTAGAATGCTCTGAAAGCTTGAAGCCAGATAGGCAAGGCCCTGAAGTGATTCCAGAACGCCATTCTTTTTTAAGGTATCCAGTGATTCAAGCCCTTGCGAGATAGCTGGAAGCATATCAATGATTTTATTAAGCGCATCCATATTTTCTGGTTTGGATAATTCCTTCATTATTAAATCGTTTGCTGTCATTTAACCACCCCGCTGAGAGCTGGCTTGGCAGTAATATTCCAGTAAACCTTATTATAAATCAGCTTGAGCCAGTAAAAGGCATAGCTTTCCGGCATTAATGCTGGAGGCGTGTTATAATTAGATGAAATCATTGAAGCTTGCCCGATACCGGTAATCACAAGCGCTCCGCCTGATCCATCATAAAGTTTGGTCGGTGTGAGCCCTTCAATCTCATCGGATATTCTGGTTGATACCACTATTGCCTCAGCATCGGCGACTGACCCTGCTTTAGATACCTGCAGATTGGTTGCATCCCCTATGGCGTATGCTTCGCTGTGCCCTTCTATATTAAGCGTGAACTTGTCCACGGGAATCCAGCCATTTTGATCGCCTATTCCAGAATTTGCTATTAGCTCAGTTCCACGATGCGGAGGAACCATTATTGCAAGATCATAATGAATCACATCTCCTGTTTCTGACATTATTTCTTTTTTAGCTGCATTGGCTGATTTAATTTTAAAGTTCAATGAGGTTTCTATTCCTTTTGCACTGAACATTTTGAGTACAGTGTCTGATACACCTTTATTCGGAAAAGCCATGGGCATGGGATAAACGTATATTATTTTGACTTTGTCAAGCATATTCCTTGATTTAAAAGTATCGTGCAACATGAATGCCGTTTCAAGTGGGGCAGGCATGCATTTATAAGGCAGGCTGGAAGCACCGACAACAATGGTTCCTCCTTTGAAATTATCCAGCTTTGCCTTGAGGGAGAGGGAATCCTCAAGAGTGTAAAAATCATCTATTCCTTCTTTAAAACCAGGAACTGCGGCATAATCATACCGGACACCTGTGGCAATCACCAGATAATCATATGCAATATCCTGTTTCTCTGTCTTTATATTTTTCCCCTTCAGGTCTATTTTCACAGCTTTTTCTGGTATATGCGTTATACCATGGGCAAGCATTTTTTTTATATCTCTGTAAGTTTCATTTTCTTCCATAATATTGAATGGAATCTCAAGAAATCCGGGTTGATAATAGTGCAGATCACCGGGTTCTATCAGAAGAATTTTTAACTCGTTATTCTGTATCCTGCTTCTCAGCCTGTACGATAAATGGTTTGCGGTTGATACTCCGGCCGAGCCACCACCTATAATAACAATATTTTTCATTGATAAGAATACCTTATTAATATTTTAATATTTCTTGTGAATTATTGCCTGTAAATATTCAAATTTCCAAGCAATACACGGCAATTCTGGAAGTTTAAAAACCATCATCTATTGATTGGGTATAGCAAATATATTACAGTTTTCTGATAATTATTTGTTTATATTATTATTTTATAATGATAAATAGCAAATAATGTTGCTTTATAATAATATTGATTGAAGTTTTACCCAGCATAACTTTATATTGCCAGCAAGATAAAATAAAATGGTGAAAAAACATTTATATATTAAAGTGTACTTTACTAAAATAAAGTAAACTTAAGTGATTCAATGAAATTTATCTCAAATGAAAAAAAAACGGGCCCGTTGAAAGAAAACGTCCATAAATTCAGGGATCTTTCTGCACTGTCAACATCCAGCGTGGCTCCGGCATTCAGCATAGCGGCTTCCTATGGTGTTATTGCAATGTACCTTGGCTTTTATTCTATAATGGCAATTATAATTACATTCCCGGTCTGGCTTGGGGCTGCAATTTTATTCAGAAAGTTCAACAGGTTGCATCCAAATGCAGGAGCTTCTTACCACTGGGGAAATAAAATAGTTTCAAGAAAATATGGTTCCTTCCAGGCCTGGATAATAACGTTAGCTTACTTTTTTTCCATACCGCCAATTGTGATTCCAGCCGGCGAATATACAGATATTTTTCTCTATTCCACTGGAATAATAGGCTATGGAATATATTCTAACATATACACTATTTTTCTGCTGGGCAGCTTCTGGGTTGGAATCACACTTATAGCATCTATTTTTGGAGCGAAGCCAACTGCAAGGCTGACTGAAATATTTCTTGTAATGGAGCTTTCCATAATTGGAGCATTTGTTGCCATAGCTCTATTATATCTTCCATCAGCTACAGTAAACCCTGTAAATATTTCCTGGTTTGTGGGATTTGGAAATATTATGCACAGCCCATATAAATATATGCTCGCCTTTCCAGTAATAGCAACAATAATGGATGGATGGGAAATAGATTCTTACGCCTCAGAGGAATCATTTAACAGGGAGAAATGGCCTGGAACCACTGGAATTATAGGCCTTATTGCTGTTTTTGCCATATATCTTACAACAATGGCTTTAATGGATATTGAAACACCAATGAATTTACTCTCTGGAAGCCTTGACCCGCTTGCAACATGGGCCAATTATATAATTCCAAAATATGCTTTTATAATGGATATTGCAGTAATAAGTTCCACTGCAAGCTCACTCTGGCTCACAACATATATATTAAGCAGGGCATGGTATGTGATGTCAAGAGAAAGGTTATTTCCGCAGTCATTTGGCTATGTGCATAAAAAATACAGAAGCCCCTATGGCAATTTGATTATAATTGCAGTTGCAGCAGAATCGATAAATGCAGTTATGGTATTTGCCCCATCAATAGAGGCTTTCTTTGCTGAGCTTCTTTCAATTTCAGGAATTTTTTTGATGATGGAATTTGGTTTTGATGCATTTACTGCTATTTATCTCTATAAAAGCAAAAAAAACAGTTACTGGCTTCCATATCTTATTATAGGAATATTTTCATTTGCTGGGTTTATGCTCATGATAATATTTGGCTTGATTACAAATATGTTATTTTTGGCTATGTTCATTATTCTGGTTTTGCCGGGATTTATAATAGCATTCAGGAAATCCAAAGCTGAAAACTTTAAGGATGCATTAAAAGAATATTAATAGCATGGAATATTTTGATGCCAGTACCTGCGTTCCCAGCATGTTATTTCCTATGCCAGTTTCATGTACGTTTGTAATTATTTTGCCAGTTTACCGTTATCAACTGCTTAACTTGATTCCCTGGATTTATATCAATAAAGATGAATATTGGCTTTCAATTCCACTCCTTTAAGAATAATAAATAATGGCTTTTATTCAATGCTTCAGAAATATATAATTTTACAGGGCAATATTCCCCATTATTCTCTTTTCCATTATACGAATACAATGCACTATTTTTATATCTTCCATCTTCTCTAACTTTAAGATGTGCTGTACCCAAGAATGTGAATGAATTAATTTTAGAATTAAGAAAGGGATGCGATTCTACAACTTAGCTATATAGATGAACTTTTAAAGAGGTTATGGTTAATTATGTAAAATGTAAAGCTAATATTATTATCAAAATCAGTTCAATAAAAAATTAAAAATATTTTTATTAATTTAAAAAAAAATTTGTTTATTCTTTTTTCTCATTACCATCTTTCTGTTCCTCTTTATGCTCTTCTGGTTTCTGTGTTTTTGGTGCTTCGTGTTTTCTGCCATAGAAGTAATAAACCGCTATGCCAAGAAGTACTATTGCAACTGCTATTCCAATGTATGCAGGTATGTAATCTGTATGTATTGGCACTACGTTTGAGGAAGCAAGGTCTGCCGAGTACGCTACAGTAGCATTTGAATAGTCTTCAGTAGATGATGTTTTCCCACTAGATATATGCATAAAGTATCCACTTAATGACAAATTAAGCAAAAGATTTGTTGCTGTGCTGAAGTACATATTAGCTGTAAAGTTCAAATACGATGCCGCTGTAGTTGATGAAGCAGGAAATACAATAGTATTGTTGCTGAAAGTAAACTCCATGGCTTCAACTGTTCCAACGTCAGACTTATAGTATGGAATTGCTTTCATAGATGTATAGGTGAGATTGGCTACAGAATATCCTGAATGTTTATAGTCTGAAATAGAGCCTGTTGTTATCCCAGATTCCATCAAATATTCCATAATTCCAACACAGGTAACTGTTACATTTTTGGATGTGTGTGATATATATACAGGCATCATATAAGTTGCATGAGCCACTGGGACATCCATATATTCTGTAGAAGTCCCAGCTGTTACCCCAGCAAGGGTGTAATTTACTATGGTACTATTTGAAGTGTCAATAGAGTAATTCATATAATTTGTGGATGTTGAGGATCCTGTACATGTGGTTAAAGTAGGCATAGATGAATCAACATACGTCTGGTTGTTGTAAGTAATTGACGTACTAGTTACATAATCCATTGTTGAGCCGGCAGCCAGATAACTGGGAACAGGTGTAGAAGCTGCTGAAAGTGGCACCCCTATCATCAATATTGCTGTCATAACCGATGCTATTATTAGTATATTTTTTTTGTTTAGCATAACCTATCAGTTAGTTAATCAACGGGTATATATAAATATTTGGTTTAAATTGCTGTCTTTTTGTATATTACTTCTATGTTTTAAACAACAATTATATATAAATATTTGGTAAGAAATTATATTTACTGTTTATTAATTGCAACATATGGGCCTGGCCGGATTTGAACCGGCGATTTCTTCCGTGTGAGGGAAGCGTCATAACCACTGGACCACAAGCCCGCTTTAAGTATATTTTTTACCTGTTATTAACGTTTTTCAGGGTTTAATTGGAAGCGGTGTAAATGTAAGTATAAACATAACAAGGGAAAATACTCCTATAGCTATATCAAATTTGCTTATCTTTTCATAATCATTCAATGGAGGAGGGTGAACCATTCCCATAAATATTACAAATAGGGCAAGGAATAGCCAGCCTATGTAATTGTATGCAACGGTCAGATAGAATAGAAAGGCTATAAAAATATAGCCTATGAGATACGATTTAGAGCCGAGCAATCCTCGGGCAATATGCCCCCCATCAAGCTGCCCTGCAGGTATGAGGTTCATAGCTGTGGCGAACATTCCCACCCAGACAGCAAAAACCATTGGGAATATGGGAACATTGATAGGTTCTATAATGCCAAAGAGAGAGTATATCATGGGATAGTTAAGCTCAAATGGTATATAATTGCCTATTGGCCTGTATATTCCTTCAAGGTACTGTGCCAGAAAAAGTAGTGGTATTGCTGCAAGAAAACCAGCTATTGGGCCTGCTGCGCCAATTTCAGCCATTGCTTTTTTGGTGGGCACAGGGTCACGTAGTGAAACAAATGCCCCAAATGTGCCAATCATATATGGAAATGGAATGAAAAAAGGAAGCGATGCATTTACCTTATATTTTCTTGCCACAATATAATGTGCAGTCTCATGAATGCCAAGAATAAACATAAGGGGAAGTGAGAAAAATATAAAGCCATATATTAACTTATACAATTCAGCATAGGCACCGGGATGGACAAAGCTGCTTGCATATATCGAACCAACATAAATTGTTGATGCAAGGGTCAAAATAAGCATGATAAGATTAACCCTGCTGCTTCTGTACGATTCTTTTGGCCTTATGCCCACTTCTATATAATGCTCTATGTCCATTACAAGTATAGGGATATAGCCTTTGGGAATGAGTTCTTTCCTGAGTTCATCAAAGCTTCTATTAATATCAGGATTGTCGCTATCAAAAAATATGAATTTAATGCCTGTTGGATTAACTACTGTTTCGTATATATTAAATTTTGAATTGACAATGTCAACAACCTCCTGCATTTTTTCATTTTCAATTCTAATATTTGGAAACATAATAATTTCTCCTCATGCTATTTAAACTATGAATCAGTAATGTATCTCCAATATTATAAGGTTTTTAAACTTTTAGGCGACAGGCATATATAAAGAAATTAAAATGCTGTATTAAAATTATAATAGATAGAAAGGTTTATTTTTAAATAAATTATAGTGAAAAAGATGGATACATTTTCAGATTTTGTTGATTATTTAAACACAAACAGGAAGACTTTAAAAAAAGAGCTTGAAATGGATAAAACATCTCAACTTTACCTGTTTTATAAATCGCTATTTAATGCAAATTATCATCTGTTCAAACCACACGATCCCGACAGCTTAAATATTGCAGCCACAGATTCCTCAGAATTCATAAGAATGCTTTACAATGGGAAAAACATTGTACTCATAAGGGCTTACACACTTTATGAAAATAAAGTTACAAAGGAATTCCATGCAGATATGGTTGCTGTTGACCCAGTAGAACAGAGAAATTTTACCATACTGCTTATGGAGCATGCAGAACATCAATCGATCATTGAATTCCTGAAGGAAAATTCACCTGATTACGTTTTTATTGATGGTTCATTGAAAGGGCGAATATCACATTTAAACAAAAAATTGCCAGTTGAAGGTTATGAAAACTTTATGGCAGAGTATTTCTCAACGCTGAAAAAATTAATCAGAACTGCGTTTGATAAGAATGCCACGCTTATTTTTATTGCTAAAAGCTCATATACAGAATGCTTTAAAAAATTTTTGCTCAATCAGGTAAGAAAAACAGATGAAAATTCAGCAATTATTGAAAAAGAATCAGCTATCTATAGAAATGACCATTATCTGATCAGATCATTTGCTGAATATCCAGGCTATACAGCACCCATAATGTATAAATATTCTCTGGATGGCATAGATATCAATTATGTTTCCACAGATGTTGTCCCTGATGTTAATGATCTGCCCGTGAAGGCACAGGTAATTTCAAGGCAGTTTGCATCCGAAATGTTAGATAAAAAGGCATATAATCTTGATGAAAACATAATAAACCTGATTTTTTATGGTTATACTGGATATAAGGTTTACAATATATGGCTTGTAAATGTAGATAAGCTTGTAAAATTCAGGTCACAGGAAATAGAGAAATTATATATGAAACAGCTGGAAAAGACACTGGGAATAACATTTTATGAAACAAGAGGTGAAAGGCGTGCAAGAATCAGGGCCTAGTATTGGATATACAATTGGTGAAAACAGTTCAGGCAGATTTAAATTTGTAATCCCAGACGATGAGAATGTGAAGAAATGGGAATACGTTTATTTAGAGATAAATAAGGAAATAATAATAGGCAGGATAGAGGAAATAATATCAAAAAGTGAATTGATGAATGACAGTATGGATTTTGGAAGCATTGACCGTTATACCAGAACAGGATTGAATGATTTTGTAAATATATGTTTAACAACTGTCCTTGGGAAATTAAATAATGGCTATCTTTCCCAGTCAAGGGAAATAATAAAGCCAGGAATGAAAATATTTCTTGCAGGCAACGAAATTCTCAACCAGATATTCTCATATGGCGAGGAAGAATCGCTTAATCTCGGAAAGCTGCCAGACAATGATGTTGGTATTTCGCTCAATATAAATGGATTGAGGCGGCATCTTGCAATACTTGCACAGACTGGCGCTGGAAAAAGCCATACTGCTTCTGTAATAATGGAAGAACTTTTAAAGAAAGGTGCATCAATCATTGTTCTTGATCCACATGCAGATTATGTATTTATGAAAAAGCGGAAAGATGGAACCATGTACTCGGACAGGATAAGTGTTTTCAGGACACCATTAAGCACTGGAAGGTATACAAAAAACGATGTTGGAATCATCAACAATTTCACAATACGCTTCAGCGATCTCGATTCTGATGATGTTAAAGGCATAATGGATATTAAAGAGGGTTACACAAACCTGAGTTCCATAGTTGATGATATATATAAGAAAATGAAGGGAAAGAAAGATTTGAATGATTTTCTTGAAACGGCAGAGGCATTGCCACAGGAGGATTATAGAAAAATCAGGGGAAGGCTTGTATTTCTAAGGAAAATTAAGGAAATATTCCAGGATTATACAACCGGCATAAATGACTACCTGGGCCCGGGAAAGATGTCAGTAATGGATCTGTCTGGCATGGACCAGTTTCTTGCAAATTATTTCTCATATCGTGTCCTGAGCTCTATATATGATGTTAAGCTTGCATCGGAATTTCAATATCCGGTATTTGTATTCATAGAAGAGGCACACAATTTTGTCCCACCAAAAAGCAACAGCAGCATAGCAAGAATGATTAAGAAAATTGCAGGCGAGGGCAGAAAGTTTGGGATATTCCTCGTTGTAATAACACAGAGGCCTGGCAAAATAGATTCCGATGTTTTGAGCCAGTGCAATTCACAGGTAATATTAAGAGTTACCAATCCATCTGACCAGAATGCTATACTTGAAAGCAGCGAGAATATCACGGCCTATTTAATGGAGGATCTACCATCCCTGGATACTGGAGAGGCAATAGTGGTAGGTGAAATAGTAAAAATGCCTGTAATTGTAAGGGTAAGGGACAGAGAAACCATGGCAGGCGGTTCTGATATAGATGTTATTGGGCTATTGAAACAGGCAAGGGAAGAGGTCAGAAAAATGTATGACCCTGGTGAAGTTAAAAAGAAAACAAAGAATCTGCTCGGTGAATTTTAATGGCGAAATTTCTTCATCTTTCTGATACGCATCTTGGATATAAACAGTATATGATGGACATGCGTGAAAATGATTTCTATGAGTCATTCAACGAAGCTATAGATATAGGCTTGAAAGAAAATGTGGATTTTTTTGTCCACACCGGTGATTTATTTGATACATGGTCACCATCCAACAGAGCTTTAAACGAATTCAAAAAGGCAATGTTGAAGCTTTACGAAAAGAATAAGGTGATGTACCTGATCATGGGAGACCACGACCGCCCTAAAAGGACTGACGAAATTGCTTCAAGGATTTTTGATTTTCTTGGTGTAAAATTGATGGGAATAAATGAAATTGAGAACAAAATCCTGAATTTTGATGGAGAAGATATTTTATTATCTGCACTGTCAAATATGAAAGGGTTGAGGAAGCAGAATATTGTGGAAGAATATAAGAAAGGAGATATAGAGGCCAGAAATTACAAAAACTCAATTCTGATGTCACACCAGGGTGTAGCACCATATTTGATGCCAGAAGCCTGCGAAGTGGATTCCAGAGACCTGCCAGCAAATTACAAATATTTGGCATTTGGCCATGTCCATGATTCATACCTTATAAATACTAAATATCCAGTATTCTCATATGCTGGCTCTACAGACCTCAACAGCACAAATGAGGTTAATGGCTACCTGAAAAATGGAAAGTCGGTAAACCTTGTGGAAATACATGATGGAAATATAAATGCAGAAAGAATAAAATTAAAATCAACAAGGTATCAGAATATGGTAGATTCTGACTCTAAAAACTATATTGGCGATCTTGAAAAAATACTTTCAAATAAGAGGGAAAATGAAAAAGATCCCATCATATCTGTTACATTGAATGGAGAAGTAGATAGGGATGAAATCAGGCGGAAATTGAAGGAATTCAAAAATGTGGTAATAAGAGGGCCATTATTTGAACCTGCGGTAAAAACCATAAACGAACGCCCAAATATGTCAAAGCTTATAGATTACTTCAAAGCATATTTTAAAGATGATGAAATGGCCACTCTTGCTGACAATATATTCAACTCTATAAAGAACGAAGATGCGGATTCTTCATTTGGCCTGATAAAAAATATAATGGGCGTGGATAAATGATAATTGAATCACTTGAAATTAAGAACTTTCTTTCACATGAAAATACCAGGATAGATTTCGAGAACGGAATTAATATAATTACCGGAAAAAACGGAGCTGGCAAAACAAGCATACTGGATGCAATAAAATTTGCACTGTTTGCAGAATCAAGGAATAATGAAAAAAATAATGAACTTGTAAAGAAAGGAAAAAAATTCTTTGAAATATTTCTAAAATTCAATATATCCGGCGATGTGTATGAAATTTACCGCCATTTCGGCATAAAGAACTCAAAGAACGTTGAACGGCTTGCCTATGTGAAGAAAAATTCTGTAATGGTGGCAGAAACCTATGAAGGTGTAAATGCTGAGGTAGCAAGAATTCTCAATGTATCAAAAGATGTTTTTAAGAATTCCGTATTTGTAGAGCAGGGGCAGATGGATTCGCTAATAACAGGAACACCAAAGGAACGGAAAACTATACTTTCTGATATAATAGGATTGACATCGCTTTCAAAAATGGCTGAAAGGCTTCATGATATTATTGGAAGGTTGAGGAATGAGTCCATGCTTCTTGAAGCATCAAATGGAATTGCAATTCAGGCAGAAAAGGAAATAGAAAAACTTAATGAAGATCTTGCTGAATATAAAAAGCAGTTATCTGCCGCAACAGATGAGGAAAAAGTGCATGAGGAAAATTTGAAATTGCTCATGGGCAGAGTGGAAGAACGGGATAAGATTAAAAATGGCATTGCACAGGAAAACAGTATAAAGTCCAGGTATAATGATGAAATTTATTCAAAAAATATAGAGATAAATTCGACCAGCATAGAAATTGGAAAACTTAAAGAGAAATTAAAACGCCTTGCTGAGATAGAATCTAATATTTATTACAGCAACAGGGAAATTCTTTCAGAATATTTCAACAGGAAAAAAAGATTTGATGATCTTGTAGAACAGAAGGCAGAAATTGATAAAGAAATTGATAAATATAAAAACACAGCAGAAGATATTGCAAAACTTAAAGAACTGCATGAAACATACCAGAACAATGTTGCATTGAAGGACAGGAATGCTTCTGAACTGAATGGTTTGATTGATTTTTATAATAATTATAACAGGCTTGAAACACAGCTTGAATCTGTTAAAGTGCAGTTAGATGCAGGAAATAAATTCATTAAGGATACATTAACTTCATCCGGCCTTAATATAGATGAATTGAGGAACGCCAGGGCTGAAAGGGAAAATGCAAATAGGGAAATTATTTCAAAAAAATCAGAGGTCAGTGCACTGAAATCCAGAGTGATTCAGTTGAACCAGGCAGCCAAAGAATATAGAGAAAACAGTGAAACACTTAAAGGGAAAAATAAATGCCCACTATGTGGCACAGAACTTACACAGGAACACATGAATGAAGTGCTTGAAGAATACAAAGCCCTGGATAAGAAAACACTTTCCGAAATAACTTCAATAGGCATAGACAAGGGAAGGCTTGACGGTGAAATAAAAGCACTTCAGGATAAATATGATAAATTGAGCTCCAGCCAGATAGACCGTGCCATAGCATATATGGAGGAACTTGGCCTGGTTAAAGAGCAAAAAGAAAAGATAGAAAATGCCATGGAAAAAAGTAAAGTGGGCCATGATAGGTACATAACCATTTTTGAAGAAAATAAGGCACTTGAAAATAAAATAAATGGGCTCAGAGATTCAGAGATAAAATACAACAGGGTTGAGGGCATAATAAATTCAATAGATATTAAAGATCTCCAGAAAAGAAGCGATAAGCTGGCTACTGAAATAAAATCAGAAAGCAGTGGAATTGAGAATATAGAAAAAAATGTGGGAATGAAGCCAGATTATACAGAATTTAAAAATATGGAATCTTTTGGGAAAGAGATTGCAGGGCTCATGGAAGATAACAATAGATTATTGGTATTGAATAATAAACTTGATTCTTTGAAATCTGAAATAGAAGATAGAAAGAAATCAATAGAGGCAATTGAAAAGAATGTTGAAAATCTTGTTATAGAAATGTCCAAATTTGATCAGGTTGATGAACAGCTAAAATATGAAAATGCAGAATTCGAAAAATTCCACAGCCTGGAAATACAGGCCAGGACAATGATTGAGTCCACAGTGAAAAGGATAGATGATAGCAATAAAAAATTAGAATCTCTCAGGGATGATATAACAAAATTTAATAAACTGAAGAATGCAATGTCAAAACTTGAAAAGATAAGGGAAGCTTTTGATTACAATGGCATACAGGGAATGATAAGAAAGGATGGATCAGTATCTATTACAAGCCTGACGAGGAAATATTTGCAGTCCTTTAACCTGGATTTTGATGATATCTCCGTTGATGAAAATTTCAACATTACAGTTACACAGAATTCTATGGAACAGAGCCTCGAATCATTGAGTGGCGGGGAGAAGACTGCACTGGCAATTGCATTGAGAATAGCAGTAGCAAATTATGTCCTTGACAGGATCAGCACCATGATCATGGATGAGCCGACAAATTTCCTTGATGAGGACAGGAGAAATAATTTAAAAGATATTATTCAATATTCATTGAAGGGAGAGAACATAATTCCACAGATGATAATGATAACACACCACAGCGAGCTCACATCGGTTGCAGACGTATCATTTGAAATTGTAAAAAAGGACGGAACATCAACGGTGATAACCAGTTAGCAGTAAATATTCATTGAACTGCAATTAAATCAAATGCTGTTTGTTTCGGCTTATATTATAATTCTATGATTGGTAAAATAGGAATAGGAGGAATTATTTTCTTGCAACTCTCTAAAACATAGCATGAAATTCAAAAATTTATATTAATTATCTGAAAAGGCAAGTTAATAGGTATTTCTCCAAAACTTTATTAATTGTTTAGCTTTTAACATATATGGAAAAAAGAAAGGTCTATATGGTTTCTGGCGGTGTAACAAAATTTACTAAATCATCACCGGATATGGATTTCAGGCTCAGAGTTAAAAAAGCCTTTGATTATGCAATGAATGACGCAAATATAGGTATAAATGATATTGATGGATCAGTAATATCATATTTTTCTGACCATTTCCAGAGGCAGTTAATGGCAGGAGCCATGGTTCAGGATTATTTGGGGCTTGTTCCAAAACCAAGCAAGAGAATAGAAGGTGGGGGTGCCACCGGTGGCCTTGGATTCCAGTCAGGCTATGAAGAAATTGCATCAGGCCGCCTGAATTCCGTTGCAGTCTGTGGCTTTGAAACAATGTCGCATGTAAATACATGGAAGGGAAATGAATTTATAGCACTGGCAAGCGATACAAACTTTGATTATCCCCTTGGCGGATTTTATACAGGATATTACGCCATGATGGCAGTCAGGCACATGCATGAATTTGGAACAACAGTTGAACAGCTTGCCCAGGTTTCGGTAAAGAACCATGGAAATGCCATGCATAATCCATATTCACAGAGCCCCATGAAAATTACGGTAGAAGATGTAAGGAACTCCCCGATGGTTTCATATCCATTAACAAGGCTTGACGTATGCACAATGTCTGATGGCGCTGCCGTTGCAGTCCTGGCATCAGAAGATAAGGCATTTGAAATGACCGACCATCCTGTACTAATAAAAGGCATCGGAACAGGAACAGATGCAATGAGGCTATCGGACAGGCCTTTTGGCAGCGTTCCACTTTTGCCAAATGAAAAAGAATCAGATTACAAGAATCTTAAATATCCTGGAGTACACTCATTCAGGGCAGGAAGAATGGCTGCTAAAGAAGCTTATGAAATGGCCGGGATAACAGATCCAATAAATGAACTGGATGTTGTTGAACTGCATGATGCCTATACTTCATCGGAAGTCCAGACATATGAAGACCTTGGATTATGCAAATATGGCGAGGGCGGAAGTTTTGTAGAAGAGGGGAAGGCAAATCTTCATGGAAAAGTTGCAGTAAATCCATCAGGCGGTTTGCTGGCTGCAGGCCATCCTGTTGGTGCTACCGGTATAATGCAGGCTGTTTTCATGTTCTGGCAGCTTCAGCATACTATTAAAAAGCATTTCCATGATGATTATCTTCAGATTCCAAATGCGAAACGCGGTTTAATACACAGCCATGCAGGCACTGGAACATATGTAGCGGCTACAATTATGGAGGCGGTAAAATGACTTTAAATCCCAATGCAAAATTACCAGAAAATGAGGAGGGCACAACGGTTTTTAATACAGACCCATTGATAATAAAATATCATTATGAGATGGATTATATACACAGCTATGCACAGGATAGCAGCTTCTTTACAGCACTTGGGCAGAAAAAGCTTTTAGGAAGCAAATGCAAAAAATGTGGCTATGTCTATGCAACACCCAGATCCCACTGCATGATGTGCGGGGCTGAAACTGAATGGCATGAACTGCCTTTAAAAGGCAAAGTCCATACATTTACAACATGCTATTTCAGTGGCGAGGAATTCCTCAATGAAACCCCATTTAATCTTGTAATGGTAGAATTTGATGGTGTGAATTCACTGTTTATGAGCAGATTGATCGGTGCAGAAACTGAAGATATGTATATAGGCATGCCAGTAAAAGCAAAGTTCAGGAGAAACCTTAAAATGAGCATTACTGATGTTTACTTTGTGCCCGATGTAAAAGAAGAAGGAAAAAAGTGAAATAACACTTTCTAAATTTTTTTGGCAGAATATGCCCAGAAAAGTACAACAAACATAAAATATCTCTGTGGTATTATTAATACACATGGTAGATATTAATTTCTCTGAATTTGTATACAGGCCTGCGGAGGATACTTATTTAATGCTTGATAATATTTCATGTGGCAGGAGAGTGCTTGAAATAGGTTCAGGGACAGGTATAATAGCTATCAATATTGCATATTCACACGATGTTACAGCAACAGATATTTCACCGGATGCAATAAAACTTATAAATGAGAATGCAAAATTAAATAATGTTAAATTAAAGGTGATAAAATCTGATCTCTTTGAGGCAATAAATGGCTTATATGATACCATTCTGTTCAATCCTCCATATCTGCCTGTAGAGAATGAAGATATTCAGTGGTCTGGAGGCAAAGATGGTTTTGAAACTACAGGGAAATTTCTGGATTCTGCATATAGGTTCCTTGAAGATGATGGAAATATATACATAATTCTTTCGGACCTGACTGATATAGCGTGGCTGGAAAATAAATACAGCATATACAGATTTAAAGAGATAAAATCAATGAAATTCGACTTCGAAACAATATATCTATATGAACTTAAAGTGAGAAAATGACGATACAGGAAAGAATTAAGGAAATCGAGGACGAAATTAAAAAAACACAGAAAAATAAAGCCACTGAGAAACATATAGGATTGTTAAAGGCCAGAATGTCAAGGCTTGAAATCGAAGATGAATCACATAAGAAATCTGGCGGCTATGGATTCTCAGTATCCAAAAGTGGGGATGCCACGTTAGCTCTAGTAGGTTACCCAAATGTTGGTAAGAGTTCTTTGCTGAATGCACTCACAAACAAGAAAAGCACAGTGGGAAACTTTGAGTTTACAACGCTTACCGTAATACCTGGAACATTGAATTATAATGGTGCACAGATACAGATTCTGGATCTGCCGGGAATTATTGACAATGCGGCTCTTGGCGCAGGCCGTGGAAGGGAAATCATAAGTACAATAAGGAATGTTGACCTGATTGTCCTGGTAACCGATATTCAGCTAAAAGGGCTTGATAGAATTGTTGATGAACTTTACAAAGCCGGCATTGTATTGAACAGGAAGCGTAAAAATATAGGATTCAAGAGAACAAATTACGGTGGATTGAAAATACACAAGCCAAAAAATGTTGAGATAAACGATAATGACATAAGGGATATAGCCAAGGAATTTAAAATTGTCAATGGTGATATATATATCAGGGAATCTGTAAGCGTGGATGATATCATAGATTTTTTTAAGGGAAATATTGTTTATATAAAGTCATTCATGGTTGTAAATAAAATAGATATGCCGCATGATGAAATGCAATTAAAAAATAAATTGAAAAAATTCGGCAATTATATAGAGGTATCTGCAACTACCGGTTACAATCTAGAAAGCATGAAGGAGATGATTTACAAATCACTTGATATGGTGAGAGTCTATATGAGGAACAAAGCAGGAGAAGTGGATTACGAAAGGCCTCTTATTCTTTCCAGCGGAGCAGATGTGAGGGATGTATGCCGAAAAATCAGCAGGGAAATGATATCAACGTTCAGATATGCAATAATAAGCGGGCCGACAAGAAAAATAGAAGCCAGAGTTGGCCTTGATTATAAAGTTAATGATGAAGATGTTGTTACATTAATAAGCAAATATTAAAAA
>JAVYST010000028.1:0-16547 GCA_038729085.1 Ferroplasma sp.
CCGGGATTTGGACCCGGGTTAGTGGCTTGGGAAGCCACTGTGATACCAGACTACACTACAATCGCTTAATGCCTAATTTCTTATAAATATGTGACATCCTCCCACGACTAAAGCCGTGGGCTTCCTGTTTCAGCGGCCTGAGTTGCCATTGCTGGTAGAGCTCTGATCTCCGCAGGCGTGAATTTGGGAGTGCCCCTCCCTATTTTTATCATGCCCAGCCTATGGATGTTAATTGCCGCATTGAGATCCCTGTCGATCTCAAGGCCACAACCATTGCAGTGAAAGATACGAGGGCTTCAGATCATCCTTCAACCATCCACATTTGCTGCATGTCTTTGATGTGCTTCGTGGATTTACCTGTACCACCACTTTACCGGCACTTTCAGCCTTGTATGAGGTGTTCCTTTTAATATGATAACAAATACACCTATTGTATATAATACTATCGATTCACTTTCATCCCACCCCTGAAGGAGTGGGATTTCCCCTGCATAATGTTAAATCTATAATATGTTTATCTGCCTTCGCTTTGCCAGATCAAGCACTGCAATTCCAATTTCGGTAGGTTCATATTCTCTATTCATTAATCCCATCTTTACCATCTTTTCACAGTTTTCCTGAAGCGGTGTACGTAATTTCTTTCGCATTAAGGCCCTGAGGCAATCAATATCAACATACTTGATGAATTCTTTCTCTGTCATATCCTTTAAAATGTAATGCCCCTTATTTGTTATTGAATAATAGGAATGGTGTTTATGTACCTCTCCAGTTTTCTTGAGCTTGGCCTGTGTTCTTTTTACCGATGAACCACTGTATTTTTCAATAAGCCCCATGCTGAAAAGCCTTTCTATATAGATGTCTACTTTATCCTGCGGAATGCTTGTGTATATTTTTATATTTTTTGCATAGTCAAGCTTTGCCATCTGGAAATGTTCAAGGACTCTGAGAATCTGGTTATTGGATGCAAGGCATTTCTTTATTTCTTCATCTTCCATAATTAATTTATAATGTATAAATAGTATAAAAATATAATTCAAACAGTGTGAAATGCTAACGTATCACAGTAAATTCGTGTTAAAGCAAAGTTTAAACTATGTCATAGTAATTTAACTACGGTGTTTAAATGGAAGATTTAGATCCGTTCGATATTGCATTGGCGCAGCTCAATAAGGCTGCAAAGATAATGAAGCTGGATAAAGCCAGCATAGATGTTCTTAGTTCGCCGAAAGAGATTCTTCAGGTAAGCATTCCCGTGAAGATGGATAATGGAATTACTGAAGTTTTTACCGGATTCAGGGTGCATTTCAATAATGCCAGAGGCCCAATGAAAGGTGGAATACGTTATTATGTAAAGGAGAACCTATCCGAGGTTAAGGCACTTTCTGCCTGGATGACATGGAAGACAGCCCTTCTCGGGCTTCCATATGGTGGCGCCAAGGGTGGCATAATCTGTGATACAAAGAGAATGAGCAAGCCAGAACTGGAAAGATTAAGCAGGGGATATATAGATGCAATTGCTGATTTTATAGGGCCAGAAATAGATGTACCGGCACCTGATGTTTATACAACACCTCAGATTATGGGCTGGATGATGGATGAATACGAAAAAATAGTAAGGCATTCTGCACCAGGAGTCATAACAGGAAAACCTGTTGCCATAGGCGGCTCTCTCGGTAGGGGCGATGCAACAGCAAAAGGTGGCATGTACGTTTTAATGGAAGGTGCAAAATACATGGGCATAAAACTTGCCGGTGCAAAATTTGCTGTACAGGGTTTTGGAAATGCTGGAGAATTCGCTGTTAAATTTGTGAAGGATATGGTTGGCGGAAAGGTTGTTGCAGTCTCTGATTCACTTGGCGGAATATATAAAGAAAGTGGAATTGATTACAATGAATTGCTTGAATACAAACAGAAGAATGGAACAGTCCAGAACTTCCCAGGATCTAAAGCCATAACCAATGAAGAACTTCTAGAATCTGATGTTGATGTATTGATACCTGCAGCCATAGAAGGACAGTTAACAGGTGAAAATGCATCAAAAGTAAAGGCAAAAATTGTGTTAGAGCTTGCAAATGGACCATCAACTCCTGAAGCTGATGAAATATTCTATAAGAAAGGAGTGCTTCTTCTCCCAGATTTTCTTTCCAATGCGGGAGGAGTCACAGTTTCTTATTTTGAATGGGTGCAGAATATAACCGGTGATTACTGGACAGAAGAGGAGGTTTACAACAAGCTTAACCAGAAAATGACCTTTGCAACAGACGATGTACTTCAGGCGCATGACAAATATAAAACTGATCCAAGGACAGCAGCGTATATAATCGCAATGCAGCGTGTTCTTGACGCAATGAAGGCAAGAGGGCTGTTAGAATAATTTTTTATTTTTTTTAAAAATTTTTAAAAAACAACATTTATAATATACCTATCCATTTCATATTTATATGACTAGAATAAATATTTCTGTAAGAAATCTTAAAGATGTAGTTGATATGCTGGGTACAGTTGTTACGGAAGCGAAGTTCAAGATAACCAGCACTGGAATTTCAGTAAATGCAGTAGATCCAGCACACGTTGCAATGGTTTCGCTTGAAATTCCCCGGGACGCTTTTTTAGAATTTGAAGTAGAAAGTGAAGAGGAAATTTCTGTTGATTTAGAAAAAATTAAAGGAATTATCAAACTGGCCTCAAGCAATGATTCTATTATAATTGTAAAGGAGAAGGAAAAATTGAAATTTGAGATAGGCACAATAGTAAAGAGCATATCATTAATAGACAACGACCAGGTAACCACACCAAGAGTGCCTCAGATCGAAGCGGAAGATTATGTTATTATGGGCAAGGCAGACCTCGAGAGGGGATTAAGGGCGGCTGAAGACGTATCGGACGCAATAAGATTGACGATTACAGGCGATAGCTTTTCAGCAAAATCTATGTCAGATTCAGATGAGAGTGAAATGATAATGCCAAGAGAACTTTTAAAAGAAATTGTTTGCAAGGGGACAATAAAATCGTCATACCCGCTGGATTATCTCTTAAAACTGGTAAAATCCATTTCACCAAATGAGGATATCAAAATATCATTTAAAAATGATTATCCACTGACAATCGAATTTAATCTCGGCGTAGATGCAAATGAAAGAATAAAAGGCAGATTTTTACTGGCTCCAAGAATGGAATCTTAAACGGGCACGAGGGGATTTGGACCCCTGATTTACAGCTTAGGAGGCTGTTGCCCTATCCATGCTAGGCCACGTGCCCATTGCCACTGTATTGAATCACAGCATTTAATTTTTTTCCATTTTTCGCTGAAATAATATTCATGGCAAATAAATCATCTTTAGAAGCGGTAGCAATCAGACATTTTAAACAATATATGCAGGAGATGAAATAATAGCTCAAACACTTTATATCTTGCATTGCGATTATTTATAAATGCTCTTAAATATGCATCTAAAATCGTAATTTTATAGAAATAAATAATATAATTATTTATGTGTTGTACATTATATTTATATTTAACAGTCTATTGTAAATTACATAAACTTCGATAATTCCAGTACATTTTCCTTTGATGGGCGATGCTGTAAAAATAGCATACCTCTTAAAATCTAAATAACATAACTATTTACTGAACCTGGCAAAAATTACTATTATTTAACATGCACTATGCATATACTTTTAAATATAAGTGCGATATACATACGATAATTATGGAAAATAATGGATTTTTAAGGTTAAAATGGGCCAGGGACCATATGCCTGTTTCAGCTAATATAAGGGAACGGTTTATCAGAGAGAAACCATTCAAGGGCATAAAAATAGCAATGGCATTGCATGTGGAGGCAAAAACTGGGATATTTGCACTGCTGCTAACAGAGGGAGGCGCGGATGTCAGGCTTGCATCATGCAATCCACTGAGTTCTGATGACAGCGTTGTAGAATCACTTAAAAAAGATTATTCATATAAAGTATATGCAAGAAAGGGAGAAACTGAAAGCGAATATTATGAAAATATAGAAAAAACGCTCGATGTTGCACCGGATATAATTATTGATGACGGTGGGGACCTCACAAAGTTGGCCGCATCCCGGCCTGAACTTATCAAAAATATTATGGGTGGAAATGAGGAAACCACAACTGGAGTTGTAAGGCTTAAGGCAATGGAGAGGGCAGGGGCATTAAAATTCCCCATGTTTGATGTGAATGATGCCCAGATGAAGCATTTTTTTGATAACAGATACGGTTCTGGGCAGAGCGCTCTTGACGGCTTCATGAATGCAACAAATATCCTGATTGCCGGGAAAAATGCCCTCGTGGCAGGATATGGCTATGTTGGAAAGGGTGTAGCCATGCGGCTTAAAGGCATGGGAGCAAGGATAACCGTTACTGAAGTGGACCCTGTGAAGGCCATTGAGGCTGTTATGGATGGATTTAATGTTGCTCCGATGAATCAGGCAATAAGGTACTGTGATCTTCTTTTCACAGCAACTGGAATGAAAAATGTGGTAAGCTATGACGATATGCTTGTGGCAAAACACGGAATCATACTTGGAAATGTTGGCCATTTCAATAACGAAATAGATTATGACTCACTTGAGAAAAGAAATACAGGAAAAACCCAGGTAAGAAACCTTGTAACAGAATATAAGTTAGAAAATGGAAACACTGTAGAACTTATATCAGAAGGGCGGCTCTTAAATCTGGCTGCAGGGCAGGGGCATCCCGTCGAAATAATGGATTTAAGTTTTGCCCTTCAGGCATTGACTGCTGAATACATAGTAAAGAACAACAAAAAACTGGAGAAGAAGGTTTATTCTGTACCTGAAGAAATTGATACGGCTGTTGCAAAAATAGCCCTGGATTCGCTTAACTTCAAAATAGATTCATATACAAAGGAACAGCTTGAATATCTGAACAGTTATGAAGAAGGCACATAAATTTATTTAAAATAATAAATATAGGCATGCCCAATTTTGGGATATTAAATATCGCTTTTAAGCATTATAAAATTTTATAAATAAATTTTTTTATTCTTTTTTTAGGATTTTTCCAGATTTATAAAAATTTATCGCAGGTGTATTAAAAGATAATCTTATATTTTCGCCTTCATAATATTTATCGTTATATTTGTTTACATTCACCTTTAAAACATAATTTTCTATTTTAACATTTAAAAGTATTTCAGAACCAAGAAACTGTGTGGATTCTATTTTGCCTTCAAGTTCACCATTTTCATCTATTTTTATATCTTCAGGCCTTATTTCACACAGTTCATAATCAATGCCATAATCGATTTTTAAATTATTTTTAGGTATCAAATTAACTGTGCCCAATAATCTGGCACAGAATATATCATTTGGCTTATTATATAACTCCTTTGGCGATGAATTCTGTACAATTTTTCCATGGTGCAATACAATAACATTATCTCCAAGTGCCATGGCTTCTATAGGATCATGTGTAACATGTATGACGGTTAATTTAAATTCCCTCTGGATATTTTTTAGATAATCCCTTAACTCTATCCTGACCCTTGCATCCAGATTGCTCAATGGCTCATCAAGCAGTAATATCCTCGGTTTTTTTATTATTGCCCTTGCAAGTGCAACCCTCTGTTGCTGGCCGCCGCTCAATTGATCCGGATATTTGCCTGCCTGATCAGTTAATTCCATAACTCTCAATAATTCGTTAACTTCTTCTATTACACGGTCTCGCGGCATTTTCATAACGTTTAATGGAGATGCTATATTTTCATATACCGTTAAATGGGGATACAGTGCATAGTTCTGGAATACCAACCCGATATCACGTTTCCATGCAGGTTTCTTTGTTACGTCTTGATTTAAAATTGTGATTTCTCCAGAATCTGCAAATTCCAGTCCTGCAATTATCCGCAATAAGGTTGTTTTGCCAGATCCGCTTGGGCCGAGAATAACATAATATTTATTTTCTTCAAAATTCAAACTATTTGCTTCAAGTGCTGTAAAATTGCCAAATTTTTTTATTACATTATTTATTGATAGTATCATTTTATGCCACCTCCACGCCATACTTTATCTATTTTTGACCTTAAAAATATCGCTATTATAACCGCAGGTATAATACTGATAACGCTTGAGGCTGCTAATATGCCGTATTGTGTAGCCTCATGCCCTATTGCACCACCTATGAATATTGTTAATGTCTGTGCCCCTGATGGATACAATATGCTCATATTATATGCAGAATACGTAAATGCTAATGGAAATATCAATGCGCCCCATGCAAATATAAAAGCATATAAAAATGCAACAAATATTCCATCACGGCTTAATGGCAATATAATTTTCCAGAAAGACTTAAACATTGTCATACCGTCTATCTGTGCAGCCTCATCATATGATTTTGGAAATGTTGTATAGAAATTATATAACATCCAGATGATTATTGGCAAAACCATTACGGGATATATTATTATTAATCCCAGCCACGAATTTATGGAGTGTACATAATTCAGCATCACATAATCAGGTATCATCAATATAACTAATGGTATTGAATATATAAATAGAACAAGGCCAATAAATTTTATTCCTCCCACCCTGTATCTCGCAGCAGCATAGGCAGCAGGGACTCCAATAAATAATGCCACTAAAGAGCCTAAAATAGAAACAACAATACTTGTTATAAAATATGGCTCTCCATTGGTTAAAGAATACATATAATTTGATAATGTAATTTTTGATGGTATTATCAATGGTGGCAGTGCAAATATTTCATTATATGTTTTAAACGATTCTATTATGATCCATGCAAATGGAAGCAAAAAAAACATTAAATATAAAACTGTAAAAAATATTGTAATTGATCTGGGCAATTCATGATTTGGCCAGTGAATTGATCTAAATTTAGATGCATGCATTTTATTAGACAGCGTCAATTTTACAAATATCACTGCTATTATTGTTGATACAACTGTCATTATGGTCATTAAAACTGCAGAGAAGCCGATATCATTGCTAAAAAACAGCTCATAAGAATAATAGGACAGATCAAGGGTTGCAAATGGCGTTGAAACGCCCAGTGATGCATATATTGGATCAAAGGTAAATGAACCATATATTAACATTAATATAAAAGCTGCAAGTATCTGATATTTAATATATGGCAAATCCATAGTTATTAATTTCCTCATTCCCTTTATATTATCTATATTATTTGCTTCATCTATATTTTTGGGTATTGCCTTTAAGCCTGAATAGATAATTAATGTTGCCAGTGGCAGGCTTGACCATATATCTATTAATACAATGCTCCATATCGTATAAAATAAATCTTTATGGTAAACAAAATGTATAATTCCATATAATGGATTTAGCATCAAAATCCACATTGTTGCCCCTGTTACAAGCGGAATAAATGACGGCAATAAAATGATCGGCAATAAAAAATTTCTTTTTAACCGCTTCAAAAATGTTGCAAGTGGTATTGCAAAAATAATATCAATAAATGGAACTATAAAGGTGTAAATTAAACTATTATCTATTATTTTGCCAAAATGTGGTGTATAAAATAATTCTTTATAATTCGATAATCCAACATAAATATATTGCCCAGTAATCGTTTGCCTCTGAAATGTCAATATAATATTTTCAACCATGGGATATATAGCAAAAATTAAAAAGTAGGCAATTGCAGGTATTATAAAGATAATTGCTTTATTTCTAAATGAAGGATTATTTTTTATAATTTTAATGTTCATCTTATCCCTATTCGTATAATACTATAAATAATATTATTTTTACAATGATATACCACTGCTTTTTATGTATGTGCTCCATTCCATTGCAGCTTTATTTAATGCGGCAGGAGCAGTTTCAGTCCCTGTAAAATAATCAAATATTTCATCGTTTAAGTCGGGTGTCAATGTTGTAAATAATGCCTGTAGTTTATCATATACCGCAACATTTGTTTTGTTTATAATTATAGACGAAGCACTTGTAATTAATGCATGTACCCATGTGAAGTTTTGATTTTTTTCAGCTATTTCCAATCCTGATATCGTCCCAGGCAAATACTGGTTTTTATCTATCCCTATTTTGTATTCCTTATCAGACAATGCAAATTTTAAGAATTTTATTGCCAAAGACGTATTTGTGTATGGATTTACACCCATATATGTTGGTGCATATCCTGTGCCACCATCAGGTAAAATTGAAACGTTATAATTGCCTGCTACCTTTGATATAGTAGAATTAGAGTAACCGGGCAAAAAGCTTGTCCAGGCAAGTCCCATTGCATACTCTCCTGAAGGGAATAATGTTTCCTGTTCATCATATCCTATTGGCGTTGTTTTTAAATTTGGTTCAAATGATGTTAAGTTCTTATACATTTCCAATGCCTGTACACCATATGTATTATTAAATGTAGGTTGATATTTGCCATTGATACTTCCCATGTATGTCGAATAACCTGCTCCGGAATTTGCAGAAATTCCAGTTACATCTGTGTGATTGCTTCCATATCCATATAATAAACCCAGATATGCATCAATCATTGAATGGTGTGAAGAATCGGGAAACATTAATGGATATTTTAATAACGGATATTTATTTTCAAGGCTTGTCATTTTGCTGCTTATATAACTTGAAGCATCATATACTGCTGTCCAATTCTTGTATGTATTCGGCATTATTGAAAAATGATATTCATTTTCAAAATCGGTCTGTAGTGTCTTATTATCAAAAATAGAGTTCTGGTAAACCAAAACATAGCCAAGAACGGTATGTATTGGGATACCTACAGTTTTTACTACATTACCATGCATCGATAAAACATATGAACCGTCATATAATTCCCCAGGCAAATAATTTGATAAATTAAATCCTGAGTTTGATAAATTCATCAGGTAAGGAGCTAAGGTAGGCTCTCCTGATGGATAGTACATTATTAATCCCGGAGAGGTTCCCTTATCCTTTAATGCAGCCAATGAAGTCGAAACAAGGTCAGAATAGCCAACGCTATCTATTTTGATTTCTACACCAGGATTTGCGCTTTCATAATTTTTAGCAACCTCTGTCAAATATTGCTGTGTATCACTACCACTGTCAACAAGAACCACAAGTGTAGGTTCTTTTTTGGCAGGGTGCAAATATAAATAAACGCCGATACCGGCACCGGAAGCAATTATGATTACGGCAATCACAATGGCCAGAAACTTACGACTAACTTTTTTAGGGGGTATATAATTTGGGGCTTTTTCCATTTATCTCAAAAATACATAAAATATCTATTTATAAACATTGCTATATATTTTTCGAATCTATATAGAGATATAATATGAATTTTGCACATTTATATTAGTATTTTATGTGAATAATTGATTATAAAACTTGTAAATGAAAGGAAAGAAATGATTTCTATTGGTATAATTTTATACTAATTCTGTGCATTCCAAAAACATATAAAAAACTGTATGGTAATCAAATATACAAAAGCTACAGGCACGCATGCTCGATTAACGTAATATATACTGAAATATCCAGAAAAAAAATTCATTACAGAAAAATTTGATTTCTGCTTTAGAAGGAAAAAAGGAAATTCCATAAACCAGTTGATAGGAAACTCTGCTAATATCTATAACCATAATTTGATCTCGATTTATTTATATTTCACTGCCTTAAAATTATACCAAAATTGATTTTGGCATATGAAAAATATACCTATTATAGTGCCTCACATTTCAGTATTTCTTCAAGGATAAAAAAATGCCCTCTCTATTCCTTATTTCAGGAAATAGAGTAAGTAATATTCCCTCATGAAATTCATGCCAATTTACAGTTCTCTGATAATCGATCAGGAATGATGCACATTCTCTTACTGGAAGTGCATATGTGTTTTCGAAAACATAGCCATATATTTCCGAGGCATAATAAGCTGAATCTGCAAGCATATAAGGAAAATTCCTGGCAGAATCGCCATCTCATGGGCCGCAGGCAAATCATGGATATTTTCACGGTGATCATCCATTCCGAGATCAAGACCGGATCAATATCCACTGCTATATGGCAACTGCGCCCATATGGCCATCCCTCTATTGCTATTTGCCATCCTGATTCTGAATCCTGGCAATTTTCCATGGCTTCTTTCTGCTGTGAAATACTTGCATGTATGTATCATGAAGGAATCAACTGCTGAAATATTTTTCATGTTGAGGAATACTCATAGGATCTTTAGGATATTCTACCTGCCTGCAAGAACAAAAGCAACTTCAGGACATGGCTATTATAATACCTCCTTTTTCAGATTTCAGCGATTTCATGATCTGTTAGGCATGCTTCTCCAAAATATCCTGATATTATTATTAAGGATATAATATTCGGAATTGGTCGGGCCTTTCGAAAATATGAGGCACCTGTTGCTATACTGTTAAAATATATACTAAATATTTAGAGCGTAGTGCAGATCTAAATTATTTGAACATTGTCGGGTATATCCAATAAATATATTTTAATATAATAATTAGATTTTACAGAATGAAAATAACATCAATCATTATTGAAAATAAACGGCATCTCGCTCTTTATAATAATGGCAAATTCGCTCTTCTCGAAGATTATGGAATAAATAAGAATGCAATTATGGATTTAAGTGAATCAGATCTGAATTCCATGGAAAACATAAAAGGTTTTAAAGAATATGATTTTAAATTTGAATCCTTGATAGACCAGAGATCAACCCTCCACTGTATCGGGCTCAATTACAAAAGCCATGTCCAGGAACATGGAAACCAGAAAGTGCCTGATGTTCCACTTGTGTTTTCTAAGTCAAATAATACTTTTACTGGAAACAATTCAAATGTTGTTGCTGAGGAGGGCATGCAGGTTGACTATGAGGGCGAACTTGCTGTTATGATTGGAAAAGATGCAAGAAATGTAGATGAGGCCAATGCCTTAGATTACGTCTATGGCTACTTTATTGGAAACGATGTAAGCTCAAGATTGATGCAGTATAAAACATCTCAATTTTATCTTGGCAAAACATTTGATAAATTCTATCCAAATGGGCCATATCTTGCAGTCAACGAAATAGAGGATCCACAGGCCCTTACCATTAAAACAACTGTTAATGGTGAATTGAGGCAGAATTCTTCTACAGATTATATGATATTCAATGTCAAGCATCTAATAAGCTATATATCCCAATTCCTTACTTTAAGAAAGGGCGATTGCATATCTACAGGCACGCCATCAGGCGTGGTTCTTGGTATGCCAGAGAACAGTAAAAAGTGGCTGAAAGCAGGTGACACAGTTCAGGTTGAAATAAGTGGGCTTGGAAAGCTAAAAACCAGCTTCATATAAATGTATTATACATTAATTATAAAACCAGACGAATCAATACGAAGAAGGGTTACTGCAATTAAGAAAAAATTGGAGAATCTATATGGATACACAGGAGCATTAAGCCCTAAAGGTGTACATATTACAATGGCATATCTTAAAAATCCATCCACCATCGACTATGAAGGTGTAAAAAATCTGTGCAATGAAACAGCACCTTTTTATATGAATATTGGAAGCATTGGATATTTTGCGAGGACCAAAAAAGATATAGAATCTTATATTATATACCTTAAGGTAATGCCATCACCTGAAATGTCTGAATTTCATAGCAGGCTTATAGAAATAATCAGAAACAATTCAAATGATGCTGGAGAATTTGTGCCACATCTTACCCTTATTCGAAAGAATGTAAACAGGGAAAAACTGGAAGATATAATGTATATGCTTTCAGCCACAAACTTCAATTGCAGGACAAGAATCTCATACCTTACTATTGGAAAACATAAAAGCATGAATTCGGGATGGAATTTCAGACGCCTCTATTTCAATAAAATTTAAAAGCTATTTACAATAGCACTGTATGAAAAAAGTTGTACTTCTGATTATGGATGGCCTTGGAGACAGGCCAAATAGTTCCCTGAATGGAAAAACAGCATTGCAGTCTGCGGAAAAGCCCAATCTGGATTATCTTGCCCTTAATGGAACGACAGGAACAATGTCCCCAGTTTCATATGGCATAAGAGCAGGTTCCGACACATCACATTTATCTATACTGGGATACGATCCTGAAAAATATTATACAGGCAGGGGGCCATTTGAGGCACTTGGCCTTGGCATGGACCTTAAAGCAGGTGACATAGCCTTCAGGGCAAACTATGCATCTGTCATAGATGGGAAAATAGTTGATAGGCGGGCAGGCAGAATAATGGACACAGAAGAACTTTCCCGTTCTCTTGAAACTGAAATAGATGGAATTAAATTCATGGTGAAATCTGGAGTAGAACACAGGGCAGCTGTTGTAATGAGAGGAAAAAACCTCTCTGATAAGATAACTGATACTGATCCGCATAAAGTGGATTCAGAACCACTTTTTACAAGTGCACTTGATAGCGATGCAGAATTTACAGCAAAAACAATAAATAAATTCCTTGAAAAGTCAAGAAAGATACTTGAATCCCATCCATTTAATTTAAAGCGTATCGCTGATGGAAAATTGCCAGGAAATGAAATAATGTTAAGGGGTTGTGGGCGTATACCTGAACTTGGCAATTTTCAAAATAAGTATGGAATGAGGGCAGCATGCATTTCCGGAACCCCTTTAATCAGGGGGATTGCAGGGCTTGCCGGTTTTGACATTATCAATGTAAATGGCATGACCGGCAGAATAGATACAAACTATGAAAATATAATTAAAAATGCTATTGATACTCTCGAAACACATGATTTTGTATTGATCAATATAAAGGGCACAGACATAGCCGGGCATGATAAAAAGCCTGAATTAAAAAAATACGTGATTGAAAAAGTTGACCATGCAATAAGCCACTTGATAGAATTGAGGGATCAGGTGCTTATAGTTGTAACAGGTGACCACAGCACACCATGTTCTTATGGAGATCATACTGGAGACCCTGTTCCTGTTCTTTTCTCAACTGAAGGCATATTATATGATAATGTATGCCATTTTGATGAATTGAGTGTTGGCTCTGGCTATTATAAGATAACAAGCAATGACCTCATGCCAATCATCATGTCATATTCTGATAGGGCTGAAAAATATGGGGCATAATATTCATTTAATATTTTCTGATAAATTTTTATAATGCATGTATGTCCTTTTTAATATTTTATAATACTCATCACTTCTTCCTATGCTCACCCAATTATAGGGCCTGATTTTAAATGGCACCATCTTATAACCATCATTTATCAGCATGCTTATTGCTGGTGTCAGTTCTGCTGTATCAATGTACTTGAAAAGTTCTGGATTTAATATATAAAAGGCTGCAAGGGCATAGTGGGATTCAGGCACTTCAGGTTTCTCAACTATATTTATTATTCTCTTCCCAGATAAAGTTGCAACTCCATAATTTTCAGGATGCTTTACCTTCATCAATGCTAGTATTCCGTCTCCTGTATTATCATGCGTTTCAATAGCTTTTCTGGTTATATCTATATCAAGTATCAAGCCATCGCCTGCATTCAATATAAAGTCACTGTGGAAATAATCAGCTCCCATTCTTACTGCATTTCCATATCCTGCTGGGGATTGCTGATAAACAAATTCTATTTTATAATCCAGTGATTTGAGATAGTTCTCCGTTGAATGGTCATCTTTATTGAGAACCACCACAAATTTTTTTATGCCACAGGTTGATAAATTGTAAATAATGCTATCAAGCATTGGCCTCAAAACTATTTCTCCATTTCGCAGTGAATAAATTGGAAGCATTTCTTTTCTCATATTTATGGGCAATCGGGCTCTGGTGCCCAGGCCTGCCGCAGTAATAAGTGCGTCCATGAATGTTAATAACCATGTCGTATATATTCTTATTTTCCAATTTAATTATTATTCGCATTAATTATGAAATTATTCAGCATATTATTAATACTTTTCAAACATATGTAGATTAATGCTATGTACTGTATGCAAGGATAAAGCTGTATACGAAGTAAAATACAATGGTTCTGCCCTTTGTAAAAAACATTTTAATGATTTTGTTGAGAAAAGGGTAAAAAGGGAAATAAGAAGCCAGATAGAATTAAATGGGGAAAAAACCAAAATATCTGTTGCTATTTCAGGTGGAAAGGACAGTTCTGTTACTCTTTTCCTTCTAAATAAAATACTTTCAAATAGAAGAACACTGGAATTGAGTGCATTTACTGTTGATGAAGGAATTGAAGGATATAGAAATACCGGCCTTGAGAAAGCAAAAAAACTATGCAAGTCTCTGAATATAAAGCACGAGGTTATTTCATATAAGGAAAAGTTTGGCTATACACTTGATGAAATAATGAAAATTGATAAGCATACAATATCATGTTCACACTGTGGGCCCATGAGGCGGCAGCTCATGAATCTTGTATCCGAGTATAATAATTCAGATTATGTTGCACTTGGAATTAACCTTGATGACTATGCCCAGTCAATATTAATGAATATTGCCCGAGGCGACGTTGCAAGATATATAAGAATGGCACCACATAAGAGCGTAAAGGAAGGGCTTGTCCCAAGAATATTTCCATTAAGGAAAATTCCAGAAAAGGAAGTAATGCTATATGCCGTGCTGAATGGAATTGACATTGATTCTAGCTGGTGCCCATATTATGGCATGGCACAGAGAAATACCTTCAGGGATATAATTCAGAGGCTGGAAGATGAAACTCCTGGAACAAAATATGCTATTGTAAAATTCTTTGACCAGACCAGGCCCATGCTTGAATCAAGCCAGAAAGGGGAAGTTAAATTGAACAAATGCAGAATATGTGGTGCACCGACGCCAGGAGATATCTGTGAAGTTTGCCTTGATCTTGATAAAATTAAAAAAATGGAGCTGGAATCATAGAAATATTTATTTAATTTCTTATAATTGGGGTTAAGGGGGTTGTAGCTTAGCTTGGTTGGAGCACCCGGCTGATAACCGGGAGGTCACCGGTTCAAATCCGGTCAGCCCCATTCAAAAATAGGGAATATAGATAAGACCAAAAAACGTTCCGCTCTTTATATCTCAACATCAAAATTTTAATCTGGCTTGTCAAGTTTTGAATAATTCTCAATTGGAATAAAGAAAATCTTCGACCTATTCTTAATCCCCTTTCCCGTTCTGAGTTTTTGCTTGAAGTTCCCCAATCCTCTTTTCGATATTTCATTATCCTTCACTTCTTTAGGCTTTAAAGTTAAGACCCAATCATAGAACTGTTCTGGATTTTTAAATTGCAAGTAATCCCCAGGATCAATGCATAATACCTATGCATCGTCAAGATTGTTTGATTCTTTGCCAATATAGCTGACTCTGTCAACAATAATGTGTTTCCTCTTAACAATATGGTCTATGTAATCAAACTTGTTATCGTTGTACCTTATATAGTTAGTAAGAACATCCTCTAAAGATTCCCAGTATGCTTTTGAAGGCAATGGCAATTTATCAGAGGCTAGGCCCGTTCTGTAATATGTGAATTTTCCATACTGCAATCCATTAGTGTCCTTTGTGTAAGGCAAACATGGAATAATGCCATTAATTTCAGACTCGATTAACATAAAATTGAATGCCCTGACCTGCTTATCCGCAGGTTTATTCTTGTTTAACATTATGTTATCCCGAATTGAGTTCCTATATAATCAAAATATAACTAGAAACGTTAAGCTAAAAGTGCATTTAACAATAAGAAACTGAAATATATAATAAACAGAAGTAGAATGGTGTATTATCAAAGGTTTTAGCAATAATCTATAAAGTATCATACAGGTATATCAATAAGATTTATTGCAATTAGAAAATATAGAAACATCATTTTATAAAATTGTATCTACTCGTTATGAGTTAGTAGAGGTTTTACGCCTCCGAAACAGTTAGATATTATGATGAATACCATGGTGGCTATGTCCAAATAAGCTGAACAACATTGAGGTTATTCCAAATAGCAAAACCATGTCAACCAGATATGCTAAATACCTCACGCAAATGCCTGCCCGTTGATATTTATTACTGGATCCATTGCCAATTAGCTTTGGTTTCATCTTTTCGGTTTTCTATTTCTTAAAGCATCTCTTAAAGCTACAGCGTAGAAATAATACCAAACTCCACCGGATATCAAGATCCAAAACCCGAGAAACGATACAGCAAAGCTTTGCCAATATGGATGATACTTAATTTCAGCCTGTGCTAGATAAAAAGAAATAGGTAGAGATATAATTGCACCCGGCACGACTTCTAAAATTATTTTTGTTCTCCTTTTAACCATATTCTCATTTTCATTAATCATAAAGCTTATTCACATAAATATTTTTTGTATATTATCCGTCTGTTCGGGCTGAATAAATATAAAACTCTAAAATATTCATATTGAATGTGGATGGCCGATTGCAAAGATGCATGAAGGAAGGACTGATATTCAACGATAAAAACTTTGAATTTTTTAAAAATCTCAGAACCCAAACTATCTGGAGCAACAGGCATGCCATAGAAAAACTTAGCTGAACTATAAGCGGCAATGGATGAATAATCA
>JAVYST010000029.1:0-16307 GCA_038729085.1 Ferroplasma sp.
ATCTCCGGCGGCATTGCCGATTCATGTGCTTCGCCATATTCAAGAACTCTTATGCTTCTCATGCTTCCGGATTTTTTTGTGACAATAAATGCATGGAAGCCATCAACAGGATAAACAATTTCCAGCAGGTGCAGCGGTGATGATATTACTGGTGAATTTAAAACATCTTCAATAGAAAGGTTGCCAGTAAACATTGAATATTCTGAACGGTTTGCATTCTTTCTCTGCTTTACCATAAGTTCGGCCCTCTGTTCATCCGTTGAGCCATATATCTTTTTATGGCGCTGTGCCACCATTGCATAGTCTGAAACAGGGTTCATATAATTATAGCCGGCAAGCAATGGTTTATACGGCGTATTTGTTATTTCATTATATATTCGTTCATAAGAATCAACAGTCTGCTTTTTTGCCCTCACGTCAGATCCCTTTCCTCCAAAGAGAAGCAGAACATTATTTAAGGTGCCATCATCAACAAGTTTCTGTGCCCTGTAAAGTGCAGAGAGTACGGATGGGCCGCCGTAATCAAGTGAATCTATATAATGTGGCCTTATCCCAAGGTATCCACACAGCTGGTCTGGAAAGAAGTGCAGATATATATTGCCGTCAAATACTCCTGGAAGGAATGTTGTCATGAATCCATCAATTTCATTTCTGCCAATTGATGCCATGTCCAGTGCTTTTACTAGAGCCTCATTCATCAATTCATAGGAACTTCCATCATACTTCTTATAAACTGCCTCTGCAAACCCGCTGATCATTTTTTTGCCTCCAGGATTTTATTAATGTCAGAACGCTTAATTTTTCCTGATGCACTTACAGGCATTTGCTCTATAAAAACAATTTCAGATGGAATTTTATATCTGGAAAGTTCTTTCCTGCATATTTCCATAATGTTTTCTTTTATTTCGCTGGCTGGAACAGTATTATTTCTGGCCTTGACATATGCAACTGGCACCTCGCCCTTATATTCATCGGGCCGGGAGGCAACAACAACATCCTCCACATAAGGTGATTTTCTCACAACATTTTCTATTTCAGCTGGCCATACCTTATATCCAGATATATCAATAAGGTCTTTTTTTCTGTCAATTATATAAACCCAGGAATCTGAACCTATATGGCAAATATCGCCTGTTTTCATTTCCCCATTCCTGAATGTTTTTTCTGTATCCTGCCTGTTCTTGTAATATCCTGATATTATCTGTGCCCCCTTTACAGCAAGTTCTCCATTTCTTCTTCTGTGCAAAATTGTATAATAAACTGGAAGCCCACATGATAATGTATTATTGTATACTTTGAGGGCTCCGTTATAAGGATATTCCCACAGTGTTACCGGAGATGTGCTTTCCGTCAGGCCATATGCCATATATATCCACTGCCCGGTTAATTCTCTCCATTCATTTTCTGTTTTAACTGGCATTGGCATGCCTCCTGCTGACCAGAGGCGCATGGAAGAAAGTTCTGATTTAATATGAGGAATGACACTCCATGAATTAATCATGGATCGGTACGCTGTTGCAACAAACATTGTAATAGTAGTTCTGTATTTTTTTATCAAATCTAACGTACTTAAATTATCAAATCTATAATTTAAAACAATGGAAGAGGCTGAAATTACAGATAATGAAATTCCAAAAGTGAGCCCAGTTATGTGAAAGAATGGCGCAATTCCAAGATTAACATCATGGCCGGTTACATGAAACCATTCTTTATAAATGAAAGATGCGGCATATATATTTTTGTGCCTTATTTCAGCTGCTTTTTGCCGTCCAGATGTACCTGATGTAAAAACCAGCATGGCAACATCCTCAGGATCTGGGCAGGTATAAATAAAATCTTTTTTCTTCCTGAGGTTCAGCTCCTCTTTACCGGGTTTTAAACCGAATTTTTGGCTTAAACTGCCCGGCATAGTCCCAAAAGTCTGCGGATCGGTAATAAGTATTTTTCCAGCAGTTTTAATATCCTGAAATTTTTCCATAAACTCTGAGCTTATAATGATTGCTGCTGGCTGAACCAGTGAAATTTTTTCCTGTATCTCGGTTGCGCTGTCCAGTGGGCTCAGTGGCACAAATATGCATGCGTTTTTCCAGGCTGCATACTGCACAATTATAAACTGTGGTATATTTTCTGATATAATTGCTATTCTATCGCCAGGGCCAGAATACATTGAAAGCTGAATGGATACTCCATTTGTATAGCCATCAAAATCCCCATATGATATTGAACTGCCAAAATATTTTATGAAATCCTTGCTGGGGCTATTATTTCTGATAATTTCTAACATGGACTTCAAAGAACCATTCCTCCATCAACACCAAGGAGAATGCCATTAATATATTCACTTTCCTTTTTCATGAGGAATGAAACAGCTGATGCAACATCCTCTGGCGTGCCAATTTTCTTCAGCGGTATTTTTTCAATAAATTTCTCTTTAATTTTATCCGGCATTGCATCGGTCATTGGCGTCTTGATAAAACCGGGAACAATTGCATTGGTTTTTATGTTGAATCTGCCAAGTTCCCTTGCCAGTGTTTTTGTAAATCCAATTACGCCTGCTTTAGCTGCTGCATAATTTGCCTGCCCTACATTTCCATTCCAGCTTGCTGAGGATATATTTACTATTCGCCCGCAATTATTATTGATCATTGAAGCAACAAATGCCTTTGTTACGTTGAATATACTGTATAGGTCAGTTTTTATTACTGCATCCCACTGTTCAAATGTCATTTTTGAAAATAATGCATCCCTGTTAATGCCGGCATTGTTTACTATGCCATAAACAGTATTTTTATCAATATCTGCAAAAGCATCCTGTGTTTTATTATAATCAGAAACATCGCACTGAATTCCAGAAACATTCTCATAACTTTTATTCAATGCTGCAGCTGTTTCCATTATAGAATTATCATAATCTACCATGATTATTCCATAATGTTCTGAAGCAAGCTTCTCCGCTATGGCATATCCAATGCCCCTGTTTGACCCTGTTACGATAATATTTTTCAACATAAGCAACCATACCTTTTTATACATTCTTTTTAAATAGAAATAGATTTTTATGCCAAATATAAAAAATACTTTTATTCAGTTTCAAAATTGGCATATTCACCATCATTTTTAATGGCTTTTTTTCCAGTTTTTTGGCCTGCATAAAATATTGCAACAAAAATTCCAAGGCCGATTAAAGAACCGAATATAGCCTGTGGGAAATAGTGGAATATATAATCATATGGCCCTATGCCCAGCATTCCAATTAACGTTCCAATAATTGCAGGCACAAGTGCATCTAACCGTAAATTATTATAAACAGATTTTGGAATTTTATAATAATCTGAAAGTTTCGTTGTGTATCTAAGATTCATGAACCAGTCAAAGATCAGGATAAATGTGAATGGAAATATTATATCTGCAAGCAAATCGATAAAGTCCTCTATATGTGCCAGTATTCCGGCTATTGCAAGTATAATGCCGCCAACTCCAAGAGCTACAGTTCCAATGGGCTGTGCCAGTTTTTCCGCAGATTTCTTTTTGAAGGCGGGTTGAATAGATGCCAGCAAATCAGCTGTTGCAGGGTATAAATTCATTGCATTTGTATGTATAATTGCCAGCGAAACACCTAAAGCTGCGATGAAGACAACCACACCAAGAAGTCCATGAAGATGGGCAAATGGGAGAATAGCAATATTCCACCCTGTGCCGGGCTCTATGCTATTGCCAATTAATCCTATTATTCCCATAAGAAAAACAGGCAGCATAATGCCAAATGGGCTTGAAATGAAATAACCCAATCGCTGGATAGGGCTCCTGGCATTTTTAAACGGTATCCCAAACCTTGTCTGTGTTGATATTTTGTAAGACCATGCAAGAATTGAAAAACCGAGCAAAAAGTCTATCGTGGTTCCCCAGTAAAAAGGGCCAATAGGGTTTGCAAGGGCGGCTAGGTTGATCTTATACGATGTTAAAAGAAAATATGTAAGGACGGCGTAGCTTAAGAGAAGAACAGGAGCACTATATCGGAAGAAATATTCCAGCCACTTTGCACCATATAAGACAAGAATGATCTGAATTGCACCCATGATCACATACCATAATATTATATTGGAATGTGTAAGGCTGCTTATTATCTCTGCACCAACAGTGTCATTTAATCCAAAGAATCCCAGGTTCAGAAAAGTGAAAATAAGAGAATACGCGCCTGATGTCATATAGCCATAGGTTTTTCTTGCTACTACCAGTGCAGTAACAGGAAATTGCCTGCCCATTTCAGCAACGAGGCCAGCAGGGATAAGCCCGATCAACAGGGCAATAAAAATCGCAATAATTTCATTGGCCAATCCCATATTGTATAATTCCAGCCCAACTATAGGAGTCAATGCCGATGCACTTGCCATGCTCCAGAATATAAATATTTTCCTGGAGGACATGGTCCTTTCCCCATTTGGAATTGGATTTACGCCAATAACTTCTAAACCATTTTCGGTAACGCGTGATTCATTTTTAATATCAGGCATAGAATGTAAACTATATACAATATATAAATTTTGCACTGCAAAATCCGGCATAAATTTTATTAAATAAGAACATTTTTATATAATATGGTATTTTTCGGAAATGGGAAAATTCATACTTAATGTGGATACTGGAGTAGATGATGCACTTGCAATAATACTCATGGCAAAGTATGGGCTGAACCCCGAATTTATTGTAGCAGCATCCGGAAATTCAACAATTGAAAATACATATAATAATACAAGGGGTGTGGTATCACTGCTTGGGCTTAACATTCCTGTCTATCGCGGATCATTCAGGCCACTTGCAAGAGAACCATATATGGAGGATTTTCACGGAGAGCGTGGAATATCAGGATATAAATTTAAAAAGTTTTCTCCAGGTTCTGAGAAAAATGGAATAATAAAGATGTATGAGGCATTGAAAAATGATAAGTTTACAATAATATCCACATCACCCCTGACCTCTCTGGGAATACTTTTAAGCCTTGATCCATCAATCTATAGCCAGATAAATGAAATCATAATAATGGGCGGTGCTTTTAGATTGAACAGCTTCGGAAATGGAAATATGGGCGATGCAGAATTCAATGTCTTTTATGACCCTGAGGCAGCAAAAATTGTATTCAATTCAGGAATAAAATTGAGGGCCATTCCACTGGATATCACAATGAATCCTGATTTTGCCATCACTGCAAAAGATATGAAAAATTCTCCAAATGATAGCCCATGCAGCGATTTTACAAAGGCTGTAATTTCTGACATGATAAAAAGGCATGGAAAATTTGAATTGCATGATCCAATTGCAGCCTTTTCATATATAAAGCCAGAAGCATTTAACTATATAAATGGCGATATCATTGTTGATGGGTCTGGCAAAACTAGAATCATGGAAAAGATTTCATCATCAATGGTAGCTGTAAGCCTGAATAAAGAATTATTCAATTCAGGCATAAAGGAAAAATTATTGCACTGATTTATGCAAAATATTTTATTGGTATTATCATATATGATTTGATGCTAAAATACGATATTTATATTTCTGCCCCTCTTTTTAATGAAATGGAGCGAGCTTTTAATGAAAAAGTTGATGAATTTGTCAGAACTGCTGGATTTTCCACTTACCTGCCCCAGAGAGATGGTGGAGAGGACGAGCTGCTGCTGCAGAATCCTGAAATGTGGCCAGAAACCAGCAGAAGGGTATTTCAACGTGATGTTTTATCATTGAAAAATTCAAAAATTTTATTGATGCTGATGGATGGGAGGGTACCGGATGAAGGTGCATGTGTCGAACTTGGGATGGCATATGCACTTGGAAAGATATGTATTGGCTTTAAAACAGATACAAGAAGCTTTGCAACAGGGCAGAACAATCTGATGCTTGATTATTCATTCTCCTATGAAATAATAAGAACATGGGACGGCCTTAAAGATCTGCTCCTTAAAATTAAACAGCATTGAAAAATTGCTGATTATCTATATTGCTTTCCTCATATATTTAAATACCAATTCTCTATTCATAAGCATGGACAGTGCCATAAAACAGGTAGAAGGCTATGGTTCAAGTTTATATTATTCATATACCAGAAGTGAATGGTCAGCACTTAATGGAAATGTAAAAATAAACCTTCCCGACAATATTATATCCTCGGTTTTAGCCCTTAATGATCGTTTAACAGGCTCAGAAATTCAGGATTACTACTTTCCACTGGCCCAGCTTCTCCAGTTATCAATAATTAACAATGAGGACCTTTATACGAAACGGAATTCATTCCTGGGGTTGAACACTGGCAAGGTTCCATATATTATCGGTGTCACTGGAAGTGTTGCAGTTGGAAAAAGCACAACCTCCCGCCTCTTAAAAACACTATTGCTTAAAATAAATCCGGAATATAACATATACATAGTTTCTACCGATAATTTTTTGAAAAATAATAAAAAGCTCGAAGAGGAACATATACTGGCAAGAAAAGGTTTTCCTGAAAGTTTTGAAATAGATAGATTGATTAATTTTTTGCTGGAAATAAAATCAGGAATACATAACATGGAGATTCCAATCTATTCCCATATAAAATATGATATAACTTCAGAGAAACAGAGGATAGAGAATCCAGATATAATAATACTTGAAGGCTTAAATACACTTCAAATAAATGATAATACCAACCACCATGATGTTTACGTCTCAGATTTCATCGATTTTTCTATATATATTGATTCAAAGGAGAAGTATGTGAAGCAATGGTATATAGAAAGATTCCTTATGCTTATGGATACAGCGTTTAAAAACAGGGATTCTTATTTTCGAAATTTTGCAGAACTTACCAGGGAAGAGGCAATAAAAACCGCATCAGAAATATGGGATTCGATAAATGGCGTTAATTACAGGCAAAATATAATAAAAACAAGATACAGGGCCAGCCTTATTATTGAAAAGGGGAAAAACCACCATATTGAAAACATCAAGATGAGAAAGCTCTAATATTGAAAAAATTTAAAATGCATTTTTTTGGCAATGCCACAACTCCTGATAAATAACATAGCAAGAGCAGGAATAGAAGCTATCCTGCAATTCAGGTGCACAGGGCTTCTTACCGAGGATAGCATAGAATATTCCAGCTTAAATTTTTATTTTCATTAACTATTTTGTTGCATCCAGATCTACTGGTTTTCTGAGCATTGAAATAAATCCTGCAATAATAGACAATATTCCGCCAATCCAGAATACATCATGCATCGAGGACATAAAGGCAGGTGCAATAACCCGGGGGAACCACAGGTGCCCGGTAATTGTAACCAGAGTACTGTGTGGTATTGATACATTTGTATTTGCTATGATGTCCTTTGCTGTATTGAGGCCAAGAAATGTTGAAAATAAAATCTGTGTCGGTGGAACACTGGTAAATGTGGCCGCAAGGGAGCCCACATTCAAATTGGCAAGTGCATCTGTTATTGCAGTGGGATAAGATGTAGAAAGCCCAAGGATTAAAATGGAAAAAAATGCCCCAATGCTTGCTGCATAGCCCACATTTCTCATTGTGTTTAAAATTCCTGATGTTGAACCCCTTTCACCTGGCGGCACAGCAGACATGGCAACATTTAAATTTGGGACATTGAATATTCCATAGCCTATCCCGAAAAGAAATATTATTATTGCAAGGTAAATATAGGAAAAATTATATGGAAGCATAACCATAAGAAACATTGCAATACCAGATATAAATAATCCAGCAGTTGTCAATATTCTTGGATCAAATTTTCTTGATAGCCTTGCAGACAATACCCCAAATATTCCCATGGAAACTGGCAATGGCAGTATGTATATCCCGGCCCAGAGGGGCGTTACAGAATATTTATAGCCATGAAGTGGAAGCCATATGCCCTGAAACAGCAGTGTTAGCATATACATAAGCCCCATCATTGTCAGAGCTGAAATTAATGCTGTAAAAATGCTGATGCTGAAATTCCTGTAGCGAAATAAATGAAGATCAAACATTGGTGCAGAAACTCTGCTCTCTACAAATGGAAAACAGATTAGAAGTGCTATGCCAATTATAATGGAAGCCAGTACCAGCGGATTTGCCCAGCCCATTGGATTGGCCCTGTAAGGTGTAATCCCGTATGTAACGCCAAGAAGGAGAATTATAAGGCCAGAAGCAAATATTAAATTTCCAGGCATGTCAATTTTGCTTGGCACCCTTTTTCCTGTATCTTTTAACCTGGCATATGACCAAAAAGTTCCAAAAATTCCTATGGGTATGCTTAAAAGAAATATATATCTCCAGTAAATAGTTGCAAAAATACCTCCAAGAACGACGCCAATACTGACTCCAGATACAGCAGCAACGCTATTTATTGCAATTGCAAATCCACGTTCCTTTGATTCAAAATTATCTGTTATGATAGCAAATGTATTTGCCATTAAGAAAGCACCACCTGTGGCCTGCACCATTCTGAAAATTATCAATTCAAATGCAATAGTGTAACCGGTACCTGGAGCAATATATAGAAGTACTGATCCAATAGTAAAGATCAAAAATCCCAGATTGAATATTCTAACTCTGCCGAATATATCAGATAATTTTCCTATGCTTACAAGTGTTACTGAAAGAACAATCATGTAACTCATTATCAGCCATAGAAGATATGGAAAGGAACCTTCTTGAAGAGGATTTAAATGGATGCCCTTAAAAATAGCAGGAAGGGCAACTATAATTATGCTTGTATTGATGGTTGCCATAAACTGCCCAATTGTTGTATTGCTCAGTGCTATCCATTTTTCCTGCATTAATTTGAAATTGCAGAAAGCTATATAAATATTATAATTAAACTATTTACTTATAAACTAAAAATTTTTATTGCCAAACATTGAAAATTAAAGGCCATTAAATTGCAAGGAAGGCATGGAGGCAAAAAACAGGAAGATAAATAATGCAATGCATATCGTTTATCGCCAATTATTGAGTGCTATGGGTACAAAAAAATACATGCTTTGCTATGATTATTTTGCTTAATAATAAATGGAAGGCCTTCTAAAGATTCAATAATAAATAGCCCTTAAAATACAGTACATTTTTAATAATAGCTTATCATTTAATATCCAGAAATATCTAACTGCCAATTTCCCCGGAGATAAATTTATATAAATCCGTAAGCTTGCCTTACATGAAATATGATATAGTTGTTATAGGGGCTGGAATAACTGGCCTTACCTCGGCATACCATCTGAAAAAGAATGAACCCGGATTGAAAATATTGGTTGTAGATAAATTCCAGACTTTTTCTCAGGGCAATACTGCTAAAAGCGCTGCTGCTTTTCGGGATTTTTATACAATAAAGGAAAATCAGGTCATGGCACAGGCATCTATAAATTTCTATAAGCATCTTCAGGAGGAAATGGGCGTGAACCTTGGAATGAAATTCACAGGTTATCTGTTTCTATTTGACCATGAGGTTGGAAAAGACTTTGTATCAAAGTATCCACACTCCAGGCTTGTGGATGAAGATATGTCAGAAATGTTTAACCTTAACATAGACAGCGACACTCATGAGGTTATGGGCATTGATTCCATAAAATCTGCTGTTATAGACAGCAATGCTGGCATCATAGAGCCTGACCTCTTGTCAAAATGGTATTATGAGCAGCTTCTGCAAATGGGTGTTGAGTTCCGGTTCAATACACTTGTAAAAAAAATGGTCCTTGCGCCCGACAATTCATTGAACTATCCAGGCGAGCCTTTTAACTGGCAGAAATCTGGAATTAAATATATAGAAACGGAAAAGGGCATAATAGAAAGTGATTTCTACGTTTTATGCACTGATGTATGGACAACTTCTCTGTTAAACCCTATTGGCATAGATTCACATCTCAGGCCGAAAAAGAGGCAGATATTTCAGATAACATCGCCAGAAATCAAGGGCATTGTAAAGAAGAATATATTTAATGATAGCGGCGTTTTCCCATTCACCATATTTCCCACAGGCGTTTATATGCGCCCATATCCTGAGGCATCGGCATTCTGGACAAGCCTTGCAGATGAGCTTAACCGTGATTTTTCATTCACGGAAAAGCCCGAACCAGAACCAGATTTCTTTACATATAATATAAAACCTGTACTCGATAATTATTTTCCGGCTGCAAAAAACTCAACTATAACATCATCATGGGCAGGATACTATTCATATAATACAATCGATTTTGCACCTTACATATTCAATGATATTAATTTAATTGTTGTATCTGGTTCTACAGGAAGCGGAATAATGAAAGGAGATTCTATAGGGAGGGTAGTAGCATCAAGATACCATAGCAGCAAATCCACAAGGCTTTATGGTGGGCCAAGAATCAAAAATACATATTCAGGCTTTTACAGAAGTGAAAAAATAGAAGATATGATTTTATAAATTTATTTAAAATTCAAAAATTATTTTGATTCAAAACTTTCATCTTCGATACTCATCACTGCGGCTTTTTTTACATTTTCTGGATGTATTTTGTATTCAATAAAGGTTAAAAGTGCAGCTATTGGAATCCATGAAACCCCAATATAAACTGCAATATTATCTGGATATTTGCCAGGTGAAGCAAGTGTTCCAACCATTATTATCAGCAAAATTACTATGCCTATTACCGGAATAACAAGATGTTCAAGAAGTTTAAACTTTCCAATGCGCCTCATCATCACCGGCAACGATATTGATGCAATTATATGTTCTACATAGGCAGCATAAGCATTTATCAAGAGCATCAAAAGGCCACCAGCAACCGGGCCATACATCACGCCAAAGAAAACAGCCACCAGAAAAGACATGATGAATATTACCAGGGCGGCATTTGACGGTGTTTTATATTTTTTATGGACTTTAGCTATGCTTTCTGGCAAAAATAGTATGCCATCCCTGGCAAAACTGTAAAATATCCTGGAATCGGCATTGCTTACTGATATATTATATCCCATAAAGCTGTTTACTGTTACAAGTATTAGCAGAATATAAATCACTGGATTCAACCTCCTGAATAATATAACACCAGGGTCATGGCTGGTGGCAAAAGACGCCATTGCAGTTGGCCCCCAGCCTATAGTAAAAGCATAGGCCACTATTATAAGCGTAATGCCGGATAAAATTACTGTTCCTATCAATGCCTTTTTTATTGTTTTTTCAGGCGAAACAGCCTCCTCGCCCATTGCTGTAATAGATACAGTTGTACCGAAATAAAGTATCATAGAATAAATCATTGCGAATAACAGCTGTGACACCCCATTAATGTATTTGGTTGTGAATACAGCCAGTGTATTGAATTTTCCAGCATTGACAATAATTAAAGCAGATCCAATTATTAGCACAGCAACCTCTATGATGCCACCTGCAATCTGGTAATCTGTAGATATTTTCATTCCCCTGTGTGTAAACAGAAAAGAAATAAGTGCAGCAAGGAAAGCTACAGGCAGCCAGAATAGAATTCCAGAATAAGTCGGATCAATCAATGTTATGAATGCTGCCAGGCCCAGAAAGCCAAAGCTTCCGTAGCCTATAACACCATAAAACGCCATATTCCATGCCTGGAATGTTCCAGCTATGCCTCCAAGCCCCTTGCCGGCAAAAGTATAATATGAGCCTGCGGAATTAACATGCTTTGAAAACTGGTATCCTGTATTCATTATAAACAGATAGGCCAGCAATCCAAGTGCTATGGCGAGCGGTGTAGCACCAAGTGCAAATTCTACAACTCCTGTTAGAAGATATGCAGCATCAGCAGCAACAGACAATGTGCCCATTGCCTGCCAGATCAATCTTATAGTGCCAAGTGAATTTTTCTTTAATCTCTGGTTTTCTAACATAAACACAAAACATGATACTGTATTTAAACATTGAGAAAGGGACATAGTGATTAATGATGAAAAATGTGGAAATAAAATACACTTGCCAGTAAAATTTGGCCTATATTTAAATACTAAAAAATTATGCATTGCCTGGTTTGCGCTTCTTAATCAGTGCAGTAAATATAAAGCCCATTACAACGAAAAATACACCAATCAGGTAAATGTAATTATAAGCAGTTGTGTCCGGAAAACTCTCAAAGATTTTATATGGTATACCCTGAACTATTTTAACACCAACAACAACTTTAACTGTATACATGGTTTCCAGGGCTCCCCCAACCGCCGGTGCTATTGACATTCCAATATCCCTGAATACTGTATTCATGCCAGTAGCTTCTCCTGCGCTCTCCCTTGGAGTGGATGTTAAGAGCACATTTATGATTCCAACCAGCATCAATGATATTCCTGCTCCAACAAATACTGTATCAAGCAATATTTCTGGAATGGTCGCCCGATAAAGGTAAAGCAGGAAGAAGCCGATAAAATCTACTATTAATCCTAATGTTATGGAGAGTTTTGGCCCACGCTTATTGATTATCTTGGCGGCTACCGGAGCAAAAATCATATTCATAACAGTTGCCGGGAATAAAATAAGGCCAGAATCAAATATGGACTTGCCGAAGCCCGATGGAGAAGGATCCTGTAAAAGGGTTGGCACAGTGAAGAATAGAAAATACATGGCTGCCATAGCAAATAATCCTATTATGTTTGCAAGAAATATGTTCCTCTTTTTCAATAATTTCATATTAATAAATGCATTTTTGTAATAGTTCTCAAATAACCCAAAGGCAATGAATAATATAATTGATGCTGCAAATATAATAAATATAATGTGAGAATACCAGCCAAAATGTTCTCCTTCAGAGAGCCCAAATATAAGCAGAACAAGTGCTGAACCCAACATAGAAACACCTGCAATATCTATCTTCTGTTTTTTTTCTACACTGCTTTCCTTTACATATATGTAAGTTAAAATAAGGAGTATTATTGCAACAGGTATGGCAGTGTGAAAATCCCATTGCCAGCCAAGTGTTTCTGTGATATATGAACCCAGTACAAGGCCTATTCCTGAACCTATTGCAAAAGTTGCACTCATTATTCCCTGTGCAAGTGCAAGTTTTTCTCTTGGAACAACATCGTTTATTATTGAGAATGCTATTGGTATCATGCCAAAACCCAGGCCCTGAACCGTCCTGACAATTATCAGCTCATCCAGAGTTTTTGTAAAACCGCCAAAAGATATTGCCACAGTATATATTATTCCAAGAATGAGGAATACTTTTTTCTTTCCATACATATCGGATATCCTTCCAAAAATAGCTGCTGAAACTGTTCCACTGATTATGTATGCTGTAAGTATCCATGATACACTGCTATAGGTGGTATGAAAATATTTAATGAATACAGGTATTGCTGGCACAATCATTGTCTCAACATAAATAATCAGCAAACCGGAAAATGCCATTAAAGCTATTGTAATATTTATTGATCTTTTATTGATTTCCTTTTCCTGCATGATTTGGTAATTAATAATTAATTAATAAACATTATTTGATTTTATTTATTACAAAAATGAAAATATATGTACATATTTTAATGTTTTTTAAAGAATTTTATAATTGTAAAGTATGTATTCATATACACTGGAATCTCCAACAGCATCTGAAATTAACGAATATTCATCGGGCATATGTGCACTTTCTATAATGGTAGTTGACCAGACAGCAGCATCATATCCTGATTTTCTGAAAAATGATGCAAATGTTTCACCACCAATGCCAATCGTCTTTGCCTCATGATGTTTTATTGCCAGTATTGCTTCTTTGAGAACCTTAATTACCCGGGCGTTTTCAGCTGTAGGAGCAGGTGCGTCAACTCTCTCAATTACTTCATATTTTATATTGACATGTGTTGAATAAATAAACTTTTTTATTGTATCATCTATAAACGATAGTATTTCATCGGCTTTATAATCTGGAAGAATCCTGCAGTCTATATAAAATATGTCTGTCCCTGGAATGGTATTGATATTGTCAATATTTTTTTCATGTTTTGTTGGTTCAAAGGTAGAATAAGGAGGATAAAAAAGACTGTTATTTCTGTCATATTTTGAGTGCAGTGCAATATCTAGCATATCTATAAATCTGGAGGATTCCCTTAAGGCATTAATTGATGACTCTGGCATGCTGGCGTGACCCTGTTTTCCAGAAACGGTAAATTTCAGCTGCAATACAGTTTTTTCAGCAGTTTCTATTAAAAGGCCATCTGGTGTGCCTGCATCCGGAACAATGATAAGGTCGCCATGGTTGAATATATTCTGCTTTAAAAGGTGTTTAATGCCATAATCGTTGCCGGTTTCTTCATCGGAAACAAAGGCTATTCCAATATTAATTTGCAGCTTTTCTTTTTTAAGATTTTTCAATAATAATAGAGATGTGAATATTGATTGCCCATTGTCCTCTGAACCACGCCCAAAAATTTTATCCTCTTCTATTGTTGCCTTATAAGGTTCATGCTTCCATAGATTAATATCGCCTTCAGGCACAGTATCCATATGTGATATAATCCAGAGAGTATTATCAAAATTTCCTATTTTTAAAACAAGATTTGGGCGTAAAATATTTTTATCGTCATATACATTATATTCCTTTATGCCGCTGTATCCAATTTCCTCAAGGATTTTTTTAATTTCAGAAGCTTTTTCTCCTTCGCCTGTGCCACCAGACATGGGTGAAACTGCCTTTATGCCCAGTATTCTCTTCGCAACGCTTTTTATAAATTCTTCATTGCTCATGCCATTCAATGCCATTTGCTTTAATATTATAATGCTTTATAATTTTTTGTTTCAATCGGTTAAAAAGATTTCATTGCTGAAGAAAATAGAATTTTCATCATTCTTAAATTTAAGAAATTTATATTTTACGCCACAGTCCTTTGCTCGGTAAAACGCATCTGCAAATTTTTTATCCCTTTCGAAATTAGGCAAAAATGAAATGGCATTTTCATTAAATATCAGGAAAAGGACATAGGAATCGAATCCCTGCCTCTTCAACTCTATTAATCTGTGCAGATGCCTGGTACCCCGTTCTGTAACTGCATCGGGATATAATGCCAGGCCATTTTCAACCAGTGTAGCAGTTTTAACTTCAATAAACGAATTTTTATATTTAAAATCTATACGGCTGTCACCAACGGTTACCTCATTGCTATAGCCTTCCTTGATAAACTGCGATGCTATGGGCGAGTGAAAGCGTGCATCGTTGAACGTATATATATTGCCATTTTTGCAGAATGTAACGGAATATTTTGTTTTAGTCCCACTCGTTTCCCTTATTATAATGTCGTTTCCTGGAAATATTAATTCTTCCAGCCTTCCTGGATCATGAATATGTACATTTTCTATAGCACCATTAACATTTGCCTTAACTATAAACCTGTTTGGCCTTGATATTACAGTAGCATGCATTAAATTCTCAAACGAAAGTACCCTATGCATGCTATTTCTTTCTATAAAAGGCTCCATGCAATCTTAATAACTGTTCTTTATTTAAAATTTCCAATGTTTTATTGCATATTGGCATTTAAAATTAATTTCATTTCTATTTCTTTGCCACTAATTTTTAAAAGTGCTGAACATTTATTTTATAACCATATTTTATTACAAGTTAATTGTACATCTTAGCTCAATATGCAATTTCATCCTTCTTGGCAGTACAGTAGTTGCAGTATTAATTGTATTAAAGCTCAGAAAATTTGCTTTAAAAATCAATCTGTCCTATCAGACAAAAGCTGATAGATTTGCATTAGAACATATGCATGGTAACAGGTAAGTAATTATATCTATGGTGAAAAAGCTCAGACTCTATGAAGAGAAAAGAATTAGCGGAAAAAGGTTGCTGCTTGTGGATTCTTTTTCTGAATTAAGGATTCAAAAACTGAGTGGTAATCCTTGACAAAATTAAGTGATATGCCTAATAAATATACCTCACTTGCTATGCTCAGCACTGATGCAGTATGGTGGTGAGTGTGAACTAACTGATATGGGCATTGGCACTTTTAAGGCAATTTAAAAAGCGCTTTTCTTTATTTCTCTCTATTTTCTGTTCTTTCTCCATTCAATTTATTCAAATATATTCTATATTCTTCTAATAACTGCTTTTATTTAAGCACATTTCCTCACATATTGACACATGTAAGTAGTTTATGATGCAGTATGGGCTGATATTGTTACAATTATTGTATGCTTCTTTTATCAGTTTTGTACTACCCTCATGCTCCCGTGTTGGTGATGGTTGTTGCTTGCTAAACCATTCTCATTCAGTGTATGGCGCTATTTTCTCAATTTATATTGTAATGACGGGTGTATGCTATATTTTTTATACAGTTCGATAGCTGTTATATCAGTATTGGATTATCC
>JAVYST010000030.1:0-15527 GCA_038729085.1 Ferroplasma sp.
AAGGCATGCATTCATCCATAAGAGGAGAGCAGATAGCCTATAAGCAAAAACTGGAAGTAATAATGGCACTGGCTGAGGCTGAATTTAGAATTGTTGAAGGAGGCACAGACAATATACAGATGGATGCTCTTCTTGCAAAACTATCCTACATTGGAAGTGAAATAAACTAGGGCCGGTAGATCAGCACGGTAGATCGCTTGCTTCGCAAGCAAGAGGGCTCGGGTCCAAATCCCGACCGGTCCACTATAGCCAAAGACCATATTTGTGATACTGATGGTATCAAAAGAACCCAGTATTTTATGCATACTTCCAATTTGCATGTGCCAGAAAGTCAGGTGGCTAAGTATAGTTCCTAAAAGCTGAACAAAAGATTTCTGTTTTCTATTATTGAGGTTATTGGCCATAGATTCCTATCACTGGATTGCGGTGTATGGCCGCTCTATGACGTTTGATTCCCTGAAACAATTATCATCTGACTAAAAACATACAGTTGATCTATTGAGGTGAAAAGAAAGACATTTACGAGTATAGCTAAATACTTCCATCAAAATAAAGTTCTACCAGCTGAAATAATTTCCGATTCAGCAAGAATCCGAGACGGAAGATTGCAAGCGAAGCCAAGAGTTAAATAATTTGTAAATTATATGCTAGTGAATGAACAACTATTTGCTTGATTTGTTTAATGATGAAGGGACAGTCAAAAAAATCAAAAGAAGACTCCCTTATCTATTTCAGCTTGCTGAATTAGAGAGTTCGAGGGCAGGCAAGATTGGAATGGAGGTCGGGTCGGTCAGAGAAAAAGCAATCACAGCTCTCTTGATATACAAGTATGGCGAAGAAAATGTTGAATCTAATTTGCCAATTACAGAACCAGAAGTTGATGTTAAATTGTTCAATAAACCTATTTCAATAAAGACAATATCTGGCAAAGAACCTTCTGGTGTGAAGCTAATCTGGACAGTTGATGCAGAGAAGGCAAAATATTTTCAGAATACATGGCATCCAACATACGATTTGATTTTCGTTCATATTAACTGGTCTGCTAAAGGTGGTTTATATTACATACCTTATGAGGTTCAAAATACTGTATTTAATAAGATGGGCAGGCAGGGATATATCAAGTTGCCAAAACAGGGAACTAATCCCAGAGGCGTTGAAATTTCTAATGATGCGTTGAAAGCAAATATTATCGATGACAGAACAAAATCGATAGAGATAAATTGGACCAAAGAATCGATAGATTATAACCCTTTTAAAAGATGGGTTGATTTGTGGAGTGAGGATTAATGAACAGTGATAAAAAAAGAAATGGTTCACAGACAAGCTCATTCGGTAGCCCCAGCAGGGCAAGCCATGATTCATCGAAATTTTACAACAGCAGGCTTTATGAAGGCGTTTCCAGAGGGCAAGATAATGTAGATTTTCATGAAAATCCATTGCCTGATAGTTCCATAGATAAAATATTTTGCAAATCCGCAGAGAGAATGATGGAGTTGCCAGACAGGAGTGTTCATATGGTTGTCACTTCGCCTCCGTATAATGTCGGAAAGCTTTACGATAAGGATATGTCTCTTAATGAGTACAGATCCTTCCTTTTATCCATCTGGAAAGAAGTTTATAGGGTACTTGTGCCAGGCGGCAGAATTTGCATAAATATAGCAAACTTGGGTAGAAGGCCGTATATTCCATTGCACGCTTTTGTAATAGAAGATTTGCTCAGTCTTGGTTTTCTAATGAGAGGAGAGGTTATTTGGGACAAAGGAGCTACTGCGAACTCCTCCATTGCATGGGGAACATATCTCTCAGCCAAGAATCCTGTCCTCAGAGATTCCCATGAATATATACTCATCTTTTCAAAGGATACATTCACACGTGGTATCAAAGATAAAATGAAATCCACTCTGTCTAAAGATGAGTTTGCAGCATATACAAAGAGCGTGTGGTCATTTAACGCTGAATCTGCAACTAAAGTAGGGCATCCTGCCCCTTTTCCGGTTGAGCTTCCGGCCAGATGCATAAAGCTCTATACTTTTGAAGAAGAGGTTGTACTTGATCCTTTCATTGGTAGTGGAACCACAGCTGTGGCTGCGTTTGAATTGAACAGGCATTATGTTGGTTATGAAGTTGACGCAGATTACGTCAAAATAGCAGAGAAGCGAATAAGAATGGCTGCGGAAAGAAGGAAACAGCAAATATTACCAGAATAAGAAATCCTACCAATCAAACTTGCTTATACAATCCACTCCTCTTTTGATTTACGTATTGCACTCTTCTTCGAAAAGCCCCTCATTCGCTATGCTCATTTAGGGTGGTGTCCTGTACTCGCAGCCAGTGCCCTGCAATCAATCAAACAGTTCCAGCCCATATTCTTTCAGAGCATTGAAATGTTTATCCAAAGTGAAGCAGGCATAATTATTGTTAATTGCAACAGATGCTATCATAGCGTCAATTCTTGGTATAGCATTTCCCATCTTTTCAGCAGCCATTTCAAGGTATGATGACAATTTTGCATCTTTCTCAGTGTAACCTATAATCGGCAATTCCCGAACCAACCCTTTACTCTTTGAATACTTCAAAATGCCATATAACAGTTCATGAAGATTAATGGAGGAAGTACAGTATCTTTCTCCACTGCCTAAAATCCTTTTCATTAAATCATCGCCCTTTTCTGACTGCCTGTCAAGTATCTCTATCAGTACATCTGTATCCACCAAAATCATTGCCGCTTCTCCCACCGTGATTTTTCCAGCTCTTTTTTCATCTTATCCATGCCATCAAAAGTTATACTGCCTCTTAAAGATGTGAGAAGCTGTTCTTTATCTTCCAGTATAGCCAGCCTTTCCAGCAATTCACTGAAGCTTTCGTTATTTTTTTTGATTTTGATAAGTTCATCATATACTGCATTTCTGATTGTTATTGTTTTTGACATGTTTATGTTTATGTTTAAACATTATATAAGTTTGTTCCCAGGCCAATGAGGCTGAACCATATATTTCTCATAATGCGTAGCATTGACGCATCAACAAGATTCATATATACAATAATCAAATGTTTTAACTGTTTTTCAGGATGCAAAGGCATCGAAAGCCTGTATGTGCAGGTTCTTAATACTTGAATTATTGGGTATATAATTTGAAGGAGATGCTGTTGCCACGTTTCAGTGAAAGTGCTGAAAATAATATTTGAATTATGATAGCATAATATATAAGTAAATATATGCAATAAGATAATTGTAATGTAATGAGAGATAAACCCGGTGATGATGCAACCTTTAAAAATTACATTTTTTATTGGATTTTAAGCATTTTTATCAGAAAGAAAACTGCTCAACATACGAAGTTTAATCATCATAATCAAAATAATATGCAATGTTATTATAATTTACCAGATATTTACTTTTGGAAAATTATTGCTTTTGCTTTTAGAGAATTCAGAAAAATGTTTTTCAAAGTTTTCCTGAACCCATACTGGAACTTCTGCTCTTACTTTGCCGGGTGAATGTGAATCTTCCGTGGCCTGGTATTTCAAGGCATCGTCTCTTATCTTTGTCCTCCAGCTCTGTGCCCATCCTATATAAAAGCGCTGTTCAGGTGTGAAACCATCTATTTTTACATTCAATTCAGGTTGTTTTTTAAGCCTCCTTTCAAGCGCTTCATAAGCAATGCTTACTCCACCAATATCAGCTATGTTCTCCCCAAGTGTCAGCTTTCCATTTATATTATAGCCAGGAAGTACCTCAATTTTGCTGTAAATTGATACCACTTCCTTTGCTTTCTTATTGAATTCAATGCTATCTTTTTCTGTCCACCAGTCCTTTATGTTTCCATGCTCATCGTATAATCTTCCTTCATCATCGAAGCCATGCGTTATTTCATGGGCTATTGTAGCGCCAGTTGCTCCATAGTTTACTGAATCATCCAGATCAGGGTCAAAGAACGGTGGCTGGAGTATGCCAGCCGGGAAGAAAATCTCATTTTCTGTTGGAGAAAAGTAAGCATTGACTGTTGGCGGTGTCATTTCCCATAAATCCTTATCCACAGGCTTATTTATCCTGTCTATCTGCCTCCTGAATTCGAATTCATTTGATCTTATTACATTTCCGAAGTAATCATCGTTTTGGATTTCAAGCCTGGAGTAATCAATAAATTTTGAAGGATATCCTATTTTTGCCCTGAATCCCTTAAACTTCTCAATGGCTTTATTTTTGGTCTCATCACTCATCCAGCCAAGGTTTTTTAGTCTATCAGCAAAAGTTTCCATAAGGTCGTCTATCATCAACTGCATTCTATTTCTTGATTCCTCTTTAAATTCTTCCTCAACGTATAATTTCCCAAGTGCTTCACCAATGCTGCCATCAATTTCCGATATGGCAGTTTTCCATCTTTTTTCTGGCTTTTCCTGCCCCAATAAAATTCTGTTGAAGAAATCAAAATCCTCCTCTTCAATTTCATGATGAAGATATTCTGCAGAAAAATTCAGAATTTTCCATTTCAGATAAATTTTCAAGTTGCAAACAGGAACTTCTTTCATTATATTATTCAATCCATCAAGAAATTCTGGTTGCCCTATTATAATATATTCTGGATTATCCAGATGTATGCCTTCCATATATATTTTAAAATGCAGCTCAGGAAATTTTGCAATTATTTCAGCAATGCCCATTCTGTTATAATTCTTTTCTGGGTCTCTCAATTCTTCAGGCCTCCTGCTGAAAGATGCCATTTTATTTTCAATATCTATTACGGTTTTTGAAAATTGTTCTGCTTCAGTTTCGCCATAACCATAAAGAACAAACATTTTTTTCATATGCTCTATAAATTTATTTCTAATATCTTCAAATTTTGCTTCTGTATAGTAATCTTTCCCTGGAAGTGAAAGCCCACCCTGGTATATGTAAAATGAGTAGATTGAACTGTTTTTCTGGTCAGAATCGGAAAATGGGGCGAAAAAGCAGGATATGCCAATGGATTGCAGGTATGATGATATTTTTATTATATCCATGCCTGATTCTGTATCCTCAACTTTTTGCATTATATCTTTTATCGGATCAAATTGCAGTTTTTCTATACGTTCTATATTCATTGCTGATGTATAAAAATCCCCAACAATTTTTCTTTCATATTCTCTGTTATCTTCACTGGAAAGTGCACATTTTTCAGCTATTTTAGCAAGAATATACCTGTTCTTCTCAATCAGCTCCATTGTTGCATCCCATTCAGCTTTATCTTCAGGAATTGGATTATTCATTTTCCATGTCCCATTGCAATATTTATCAAAATCAAGCATCGGGTCTGCATTTTTGTCCATATAGCCAATAGAAAATTTAGGTTCGCTGGGTTTATCCTTTTCAGATAATAGAGATTTCAGTATCTTCATGTTATTTTCCATGGCCCAGAATAGCCCTAAATATTAAAATACTTTTTGAAATATTATGAAATGTTTTATTAAAATTTGCCATTAAAAAAATAAAATATTATGGTGGAGCAAGCAGGTGTGCTGGAACCGCTTCAAGTGCTATAAAGGCAGCTATAAAAGCAGACATTATAAGCCCGATCCAGAATATAAGAAATATGATTTTCCAGAAATCTGATGGTTTTTTATTTACTGAAAGTGTGTCATAAGCCAGTGTTACCGGGAAAGCGAAAACACCTGTCAACCCAAATGCTATATACAGCCCAAGCCCGGCAATTGGAGATGAAGTAAATCCATCTTTATATAAATATGCTCCATAAAAAATGGAAATCAAACCTGAAAATAATGCCAAAATGCCTATATATTGTAATTTCTGTTTTAAAATTATGCTTACGGCTACTGCTATAACAATTATTCCAAATAATGTAAAAGGATCATAAAAGAGAATATTGTAGCTGCCGGGCAGTGGCCATAACATCTCACCGTATAAAGCGAATATTATTACCAGTGCCCCAAATATGCCAAGTGAATATGCTCCTGGCTTTAAGCTCTCTTTAATATCCTGTATTCCATTTTTCTTATAATTTAAATACGCATCTATATTCATATAAACTGCTATCACCATGATAAGTGACATCAGAAACAGTTCAAGCGGAAGATCATCTATAAACATTTTATTACCCTGTTTATATATTTTTTATGTTTATTAAATTCTATCCAATTAAATGCATATATTTAATAAAAACAGCATGGTTTAAATATCGATATTATTGGTGAACTAATTTTCTCCCCATGAAAACGTATACAGATCCAAATGAGTGTTCTTCAAAAAAATCAAGTTCCAAGTATTTTTCTGCAATTTTTTTGATTTCAGAATTCAGCGGTATCCTTTTATAAATATAATAAATAAATTTATAGTCTTTTGGCTTTTCGCCTCCGAGCAAAGCAATATATGGCTGAAAATATTTCAAATATACACCAGAAATAAATCTATAAAACTTATTGTCTGATTTCCCCATGGCTATTACGGCAACAACATTATCTGAAACTCTTGCAAATTCTTTCATTACCGCTTCAATATCATCTGCAGCATGCATGGCAAATGTGCTCATAACGGCATTAAATGAATTATCCTTGAAGGGCAAATTATCAAATGAAGATAGAACTTTGTCATATTCTACAATGGTATTTTTCAACATATTTTTAGAATAATCTGTCATTATTATGTGTGTACTGGAAAGCTTGCCAAGGATAAATGACAGTTCACCCTTGCCGCAGGCTGCATCAAGCACTGTTTCCGGTTTATAAGATACTGTTACTTTCTTTGCCAGTGATGTACGCAATTTAACATCCTGGAAAAATGATATGTATGCATTGGCACGGTCATATCCTTTTGGAATTTTATTATAAATATAATTTAATTCTTCATCTGTTACGGCCTTTTCCCCAGAAACTGCAGCCATATGAGTAAATTCCCATGTTAATTATAACATTTTCTATATCATACCAAATAATTTTTATGGCATTAAACATTATAACAGATATGGAAAATAGTTTCATGAAAATTCTGCGTTGCCCTTCATGCCATGAATCAGAATTTGAAATCGCATTATTCTCTGAGAATACATTATACATGCGTACCGGCATTGAAGCAAATTATGACATAATTGAACAGGAAATTAAAAAACATGGGAACGGAATAATTTTCTGTATGTCCTGCAAAAACTGGTTTCCAATAACTGAAGGATTGCCTGTAATGCTTGCAAATAAATTGAGGAATGAAGATGAATGCAGTGCATTCATTGAAAAATACCGGAGCAATATACCTGAAAATTTAAGAAACGCTTATCTTTTTAAATATAAATAAAATTTCAACATTAAAAATCAAATGCCTGTAAAAATGTAGATAAAATATATTTTTAATAATTATCAATATGCAATATTTCATATTAAAATACTTTAATTTCCATTCAAAAGACTTTAAATAGGCTTACAAATTTATTAATAGGGATATAATGGTATTAAATGGCAGAATCATAATTCATAGACTTTTATTTAAACAGACAGATATTATATATTCAACCTTTTCTGATGCCGGAGAACGTTCAATAAATCTATATAATTCGAATAGTGGAAAATCATGGCCTGAAGGTGTTTACCCATGGTAGATGCAGATATTGAAGAATATGACAGCAGGCTCCAAAAAAGCTATCCACCCTGGATGCACAGGAATATTGATATACCAAATATATCGATTTACCAGGCACTGGAAAAATCAGTGGAGAAGTACGGGAATCAAACAGCCTTTGATTTCATGGGAACAAAGGTTTCATACGAATCTTTAAAGGAAATGGTTGATGCAATATCAGTGGAACTTGCAGAACTTGGAGTAAATAAAGGTGAGAAGGTTGCATTGATGCTTCCAAATATACCACAGTATATCACATACTTTTTTTCAATACTGAAATTAGGAGGAACTGTAGTGCAGGTCAATCCATTGTATACTACAAGAGAACTTGAATTTGAGCTTCTGGATTCCGGGGCTGGCATGCTTGTGACCATGGATGATTTTATTGATAAGGCAATCCCACTTTACCCTGCAAAATTAAAAAAAATTATTGCTGTGAGGATCCAGTCATATCTTCCACCTTTAATTTCAAATTTATATACAATTTCAAACTGGAAAAACCATAAAAAAATACCTGTAACCGATAATATATACATTGCAAAAAAACCCGGCAAAATATCATCTGTTCCACCTGAAGCAAACATTGACCCAGTAAATGATGTTGCCATATTCCAGTATACAGGAGGCACAACAGGCAAACCAAAAGCAGCAATGTTGACCCACAAAAACCTCATTTCAAATGCATATCAGATAATTGAAAGCCTTCCAGCCGAATACAGGGAAAAAACTTCATATCTGTCTGCCATTCCATTTTTCCATGTATATGGAATGATGACTGCAATGCTCACGCCGGTAATACAGGGTTCAAAGATAATACTTATGCCAGATCCAAGGAACACTAAAATGATTTTATCAACAATGCAGAAGAAAAAACCGCTTGCATTCCCGGGCATACCATCAATGTACCATTCAATCATTTCGTATAAAGATATAAAAAAATATAAAATAGACGATGTCAGGATATGCATTTCCGGTGCTTCATCCTTGCCAGTAGAACTCCAGAAAGAGTTTGAGGATATGACCGGTTCTATACTTGTTGAGGGTTATGGGTTGAGTGAAACATCCCCAGTTGCAAACGTAACGCCACTTGTAGCAGATGAGAGGGCTAAATACAGAAAAATTGGCTCTGTTGGCCTTCCAGTTCCAAACACTTATGAAAAAATTGTGTCGCTTGAAGATAGCAAGACTGAACTGGCAGCAGGGCAATCGGGGGAATTGTTAATAAAAGGTCCCCAGGTCATGAAGGGATACTGGAACAGGCCAGATGAAACAGATGAAGCACTGGAAGATGGATGGCTGCATACTGGCGATATTGCAAGAGTTGATGAACAGGGCTACGTATATATAGTTGACAGAAAGAAGGATCTTATCATTGCCGGTGGCTATAATATATACCCAAGGGAGGTTGAAGATGTAATTTATGAGCATCCATCTGTTTCAGAGTGTGCAGTTATAGGAGTTCCAGATGTACATAGAGGAGAAACCGTTAAGGCATTTATCGTTAAAAAGGATGAATCGCTCACCGAAGAAGAAATCATAAATTTCTGCAGGGAACGCCTGGCAGTTTATAAGGTGCCTAAAATAGTTGAATTCAAAAAAGAACTTCCACTGACCTTGGTTGGAAAGATAGACAAAAAGCAATTGAGGGAGGATAATAAGAAGCAACATTAAATCTTATAGCTTGCTTTCAATTATTTGATTTATTCAATAAACTATTAATGACACAAAATTTATATTTACAGGAGGAAGCCATATTTAAATGGGTCTGAATGGCCAATAATTATTTTTGAAAGCTGTGTAATCCAGGCTCTGCCAGTTATTTCAGGCACAACAGATTTTTTGCCATTAACCTCTCCTGAAGAAATTACAGTGCATTTAAATTCAGTTCCGGTTATAGATCTGTTAATAAATGATTGCCCAACTGTTAATTCTCCTTTATGGAATAAAAGTGCTGATCTGGCTGCTGTGCCGGTACCACAGGGCGAGCGGTCGAAGCTGTTATTCGAAAATATCACTATTTCATTTCCCCTTACAGAATCTATTATCATTGCTAATGGATATGAATTTCCGTTTTTAATGCTGAGAAGATCTTTATGTTCTTCATGCACTTTCTCCCTTATATCATTTCCTGCATCCACCAACTTATCTATGTTTTCAGCCTTTACTTCTATGCCTATATCCTCAGACTTGGCAATGGCATAAAAATTTCCACCATATGATACATCAATGTTTATCTCCCTGCCATTAAACATGATTCTGCATGAACCTGAATAATATGATTCTACATCAATTATAGATACAGAAATAGGTTCGCCATCCTCAATTTTTACCCTTGCACTTACTTTCCCAGCAACAGTATCATAAATAATTGTTTTCTCTTTGCCTTCAAACGGCATCATGCCCATTGAAATTAATGCACTGCTAACGCCTATGGTGGCGTGCCCACACATATCCAGATAGCCCTCTGTTGTTGCAAATATAAGCGAATAATCAGCATTATCAGAAACTGGGGGAAAAATTATGGCGCCAAATTGGTCTCTATGCCCACGCGGTTCAAATAAAATTGCCTTTCTTATAAAATCATAGTTTTCCTTAAAATACTCCCGTAATTGAAAAACGGAATCAAATTTTTTTGGATTTTTATTCCAGAATAAAATTCTTGTTGGTTCGCCCTCTGTATGTGTATCGATAACATCAAGAATCATATCGGCCTTTAAGCTCATAAAAATAGAAATGTTATAAAATTAAAATACTTTGTTATATGCAAAATTTTACATTTTTTCCAGTAAATATTCCGCTGTATTTTTCAGTGTCAGTGCGCCATTATATAACACATCTTCATCGGAATCAAATGTTGGAGAATGGTTATCAGATACCATTCCCTTTGCTTCGTTTCTGGTTCCAAGAAAGTAATATGCACCCGGCACTTTCTGAAGGTAATATGCAAAATCTTCTCCACCCATGCTTGGCCTCGGATGCAATATATTTTCCTTTCCAAAAATTTTCTCTGCCTGGATTTCTATGGCCTTTGATATTCTCTCATCATTTACCAGTACTGGATATCCCTTTTTATAATCATATTCATAGTCAATTCCATATGTTTCTTTCAATCCTTTGAGAATGTTTTCTATGCGTTTTATTATCTTTTCCTGAACTGAGGCATCAAATGTTCTTACAGTTCCAGTCAGCTCGGAATGTGCTGCAATTATATTATAACGGTAACCTGCCTGTATGGTTCCAACGGTAACAACTGCAGGCTGCTGGGGATCAATTTCCCTGGAAACTATGGTATTGAGCATTTCAATTAAATGTGCAGTTATATATATTGCATCTACTGCATCCTGTGGAGCTGACCCGTGCCCACCCTTTCCGTGTATTTTAATGCTGAATTCATCTGCATTTGCCATCATCTCATGATAATATATTGCAACCGTTCCAGATGGGGCAGCAGCCATTATATGCTGGCCTATGATATAATCAACGCCATCAAGTGCTCCTGCCTTTATAAGTGGCAGTGCACCGCCTGGTGGCAGCTCCTCAGCAGGCTGAAATATTAATCTAATATTTCCATTTAATTTTTCCTTATCTGCTATAAGCATTTTTGCGGCCCCGAGAAGCATTGCCATATGCGTATCATGGCCGCAGGCATGCATAACACCTTTGTTTCTGGAAATATATGGCACCTTATTCTCTTCATCTACCGGCAATGCATCTATATCTGCCCTTATTGCAACAGTTTTTTTGCCCTTTCCCTTAATATCTGCAATTATGCCAGTTTCCGTAAGCCTCTCTGGTTTTAGCCCCATTTTTTTCAGTTCCTCCTCAATTTTATCAGCAGTTTTAAATTCTTTGAAGCTCAGTTCCGGATATTCATGAAAATATTCCCTGGTTGATTTGATATATTCTTCTATTTCCATAACAACAGATAAAACAGAAGTTATTAAGTATTATTATGGCAAATTTAAATTTTTGATAAACTGGTATATACTGCATATGCAGGAAAATATAATATATAATAAAAAGATAGCTTGCCATGGACAGGCTTGCCATTGCTGATTACTCTATAGGTGCCATAGCTGTAATACTTGTAATTTATTCTGCACTTTCCAATCTATATTTTACATTTCATGAATTCACATATTATGCAGCCCTGCCAACAATTGTTATTCTGGTGCCCTTATATTTCCTCCATAGATATATATATAAATTAAGAAACAATGAAAATAAAAATTAAAAAAATTATTTTGCTTCAGCCTTTTTCGTTCCGTGTTCCATATACTCGGGATGTTCAGAAATTGTGCTCTTTGTCATTTTCTTTGTAAATATGACGAAAACAATAGCAAGTATTGTTGGAATTATTACAGTTGCGATAGCACCATATTTAAATTCGGCTAATGTCGGTGTGCTTGATAAGAAAGCTGCATAAAGTGGGCCTCCTATCATGGTGCCAACATTGAAGATAAAGAAAAGGAAACCCGAAATTGTTCCAACTATTCTATCATCAACAGAATCCTGCCCCAATGCAACAAGTATATCTACATAAACTCCCCAGCCTGATCCGAATATAAATGTTGAGGCAACAAGCCCATAAAATGAATGGAACAGGAAAAACATTCCTGCAGAGCCAATAGCAATTAGAACTGATGTAATTATCACCATATATTTTCTGCCTATCCTATCTGCGGTATATCCAATTGGAAATGCAAGTATAAATCCACCTGCACCGGCCATTGATGCAATAATGGCTGCCTTCCCGGTTGGCATGAGGAGGCCTTCACTGAGATAATCGGAGAAATAACCAAGGTATCCTGCAAATAGTGCTATGCCAAAGAAGAATATGGAAAATGAGAGAAGTATGATATTTCTGTTGAAAACGCCGCTGAGCTTTATTTTTGCAGTTTTTTTCTCTTTCTTGTATGTAACTGGTATTACCATCACAACAAACACAAGTATAACTACGGCAAGCAATCCCGATATCTCAAATGGAAGCCTGAATGCCGGAAGAAATGGCTCAATCAGGTAAGGGCTTGCAAAGAGCCCCACACTGAAAAACGTTGCCCACACAGAAACTGCCCTTCCCCTTGTTTCATAGAATATGTCACCTAAAAGGGCAACGCCTGCAGGCTGGAAAATTCCAACTCCTACTCCAACTCCAAGCCTTGCTATGAAAAGCTCTGGCTTTGTCGTAACAAATCCTGTCAAGATAGTAAATGCCGAAAATATCAAAACTGATAAAATCACGGTATTCTTCACGGAATACCTATCGAAAAGAAAGCCGCCAACAAGGCTGAATATTGCGATTCCTATTGCATAACCTGTCAGTATAAGGCCGATAGAGAGATAAACGGGGCCGGTAAGGGATGGGACGATGTAGCTCGAACCAAAGGAATAAATTTCGCCATCAAATCCTTCCAGAAATGCCGGCAAACCAGCAACTATGGCAATAAGTATAAATTTCTTCAGGCTTTCTCCTGCAACTTCCCTGACTGTCTCTGTCTTCTGGAATCCCATCTTAACACCATGAACGGGAAATCCTACTCCTTCAGGGGTGGGATGAAAGTGAATCGATAGTATTATATGCAATGGGTGTATCTACTATCATGCCAAAGGGATACACCAGTTCTGGAACGTGCGTGCATTTCATGAACTATCATTTTGTATGGTGCTCAAAATATAGAAGGAAGGTAATCACCCCTGATATAGAATCCAGGTTGCAGGAGATAATCCGTGGAGTAGCACATGAAAATGGCTGGGAGATAATTGCGCTGGAAACCATGCCTGATCATGTGCATCTCTTCATCAAAACTGATCCGACAATAGCACCAAACAATATAATTGCAAAGATAAAGGGTGAGACTTCAAGAATACTCAGGTCTGAATTTCCGCAACTCAAGAAAAAATTGCCAACACTGTGGACACGGAGTTACTTTGTATCCACATATGGCCATGTATCATCGGAAACCATAAAGAGATATGTGGAGGATCAAAAAGGAATATGACAAGAATGTACAAGTTTCGGTTGTATCCATCTGCGGAGCAGAAAAGGCTGCTCGATCGGCAGTTGAACCTCTGCCGTGAACTGTACAACGCATTCCTTGAACAGAGGATCATTGCACATAAGATGGAAAAGAGGATCAACTACAACTATCAGCAGGATCAGATGCCAGAACTAAAGAAAGCATTCCCAGAATACAATAACATCCATTCCCAGGTATTGCAGGATGTAGCACGAAGGGTGGATCGTGCATATGAGAATTTTTTCAGGAGGGTAAAGGAAATAAAACATGGAAAACACCAGAAGGCAGGTTTTCCCAGATTCAAGCCCATGAACAGGTACAGATCGATCACCTATCCACAATCAGGGTTTAGGATAATTGAGAACGGACGCTTAAAGCTTTCAAAGATCGGAACAATAAGGATGTTCATGCACCGTGGCATTGATGGCAAGATCAAAACTCTTACTGTATCAAGAGATCATGTGGGTGATTGGTTTGCTTCCTTCTCAGTGTGCCCATGTACTGCTGCAACACACAGCGAGAATGTGGAAGTGCCGGATCAGGGAGGAATCGGCATCGATCTTGGCATAACCCATCTTGCTGCAATGAGTGATGGTACATTCATCGACACGCCTTACTTCCTCGCAAAGGCAGAAAAACTGTTGAAAAGGGATCAGAGGCATCTCTCAAGAAAAAAGAAAGGATCCAATAACAGGGGCAGGCAAAAAGCAAAGGTTGCAAAAAGGCAAAGGAAGGTGAAGAGGCAGAGGGAGGACTTCCTTCATAAGGCATCAAATGCCCTTGTGAACAGCAATAGCATCCTTGCCTTTGAGAATTTGAACATAAAAGGTATGGTTAAGAACCATCATCTCGCGAAGAGCATACTTGATGCTTCATGGGGCATGCTTGTGCAATACACCTCATACAAGGCTGAAAGTGCCGGTAAAGTGGTGGTACAGGTAAATCCACGAAACACATCAAAGGCATGCAGCAAATGTGGATGGTTGAAGGATGATCTGAAGCTTTCGGATCGTATCTTTCACTGCAATGGTTGTGGCCTTGAGATCGACAGGGATCTCAATGCGGCAATTAACATCCACAGGCTTGGCATGATAAAAATAGGGAGGGGCACTCCCAAATTCACGCCTGTGGAGATCAGAGCTCTACCAGCAATGGCAACTCAGGTCGCTGAAACAGGAAGCCCGCGGCTTTAGTCGTGGGAGGATGTCACATATGCTGTTCATTTATAAATGAAGATATTGCCATATTTAAATATAGCCGCAAAAAACTTGATATATTATTAAATTTTAGGCTTTTTATGGATTTTATTCTCCTGCCCACTATAATTTAGCATAAGCAGCAACTGAAAATGAAAAAATATGATTCTGTGATAAGCATATTTAAATCATAATATCAGCAAAAACCCTCCCACTATATCCAGTACAGGCCCTATGACAAAGCCGCCGCCAATAAATAAAACTATGAAGCCTATTACAATTATAATCAATCCATTAGCCGCTTTATCTTTCCTTTTCCCATTTTTTGCTACTGAATACATTATATAAGCAAGAATAATCCAGATTATCGGTATAACTGCACCCAGGATGGATCCTGCTACAAGTGCAAATCCTGCGGGATTAAAAAATATTAACTGGCCTGCGCCGGCAATACCGGCAACAAAGAGAAACAGAAGGGCGAGGATGCCTGATAAAATTATCAATATTGAACCAATAGCTGTAATGAGGTAACGTATATGTGCATTTGAATTAATCTCCAATATATGATATATTTTTTATACTTATAGTGTAATGAGGTAACGTATATGTGCATTTGAAGCCATTATGCCTTATCTATATATGAATATAAAAATATATCTGCTGTTACCTCTTGCGCATCATTTTCCATACATCTTCTGGCAGATTCTCCATCTG
>JAVYST010000031.1:0-15215 GCA_038729085.1 Ferroplasma sp.
TATAGAATATATAATTTCCAGCAATGCATTCAAATCATCTAATTTTATATTAATGAGCCTTTCATCATCAAAATTAACATAGGCTGCCTTAATATTATTAACCAGGCAAAGTGCAAGTGTTGATTTCCCGCACCTTCTAATTCCCATAACTGTTAATATATTTGGATTTTTAATATATATTGATAAATCTGGAATCTACCTTTTTATTATGCCTTTTAACATTTCTTTTGATTCCTCTTTCTGGTCTAATATAATTTCTCGTACTGCCTGTTCGTCCATAATCTACAATAATAAACTATTATAAAGATATGCATATATACTTACATATTTTTAACAATTTTATGTAAGTATAGTTACATAAAAATACACTTTTAATATAATATGTAATTTATCTTTAATTATATTATTATGCGAAATTAAACAATTTTCTGTGCTACACAGGCTGGCATGTTGTAGTATTTATTATTCTGTGATTATTATGGATGTTAAAGATCCTGTATTTTTCTGTTCTGGGTTTCAAAAAAAGCTTTTATTCAAATATTACTGGAAAGTTTAAAAAATATCTTGAATATATCTTTGAAAAACAAAAAAACAGTAGCTGATTGGCAAAGTATGGATAGAAAACTTTAATTAACGTAATTTAATATGGGTTATACCTTAAATGATTTCTATGATGTTGACTAAATTTGAAAAAGCGAGAATAATTGGTGCAAGATCATTGCAAATTGCAATGGGGGCGCCTGTTATTATTGATGTACCTACTGACATGATTGATCCCATTGACATTGCAATATGTGAATTCAATAACGATGTCATACCAATAACAATAAAGAGAAAATAAATTTTTATATAACTTGTTATATTTTCTGTCAACAAAAAATTAAATCCTTATCTATAATTCACTTTTATGTTTACACGTAGGGGTGATTATGGCGAAACCGACAATGGCCTCAGAGCCAGAATAGGAAAGGATTCACCAATGGTTGATCTTCAGGGGACACTTGATGAACTCAATGCATTTATAGGAAATGCACTGATCAGTTCACAGTGGGATGATATAAAAACCGATCTGGAAAGGATACAGAATGATGTTTTTGTTATGGGTGAGGATTTAACAGCTGAAGGGCAGCACAGGACAATAAAGCTGGATGATGTTAACTGGCTTGAGGAAAGGGTTACAGTTTACAGGAAAGAAATCGGGAAAATTAAGTTATTTGTAATACCAGATGGCAGTATTCAGGCCGTAAGCCTTCATATAGCAAGAACAGTTGCCAGGCGGACAGAACGGCTTTCAGTATTTGTTTCTAAACAGATGCCGCTTAATAAATATATAATGATATATCTGAATCGGCTGTCTTCAGTGCTATTTATGCAGGCACTTGCATCAAATAAGAGGCTTGGAATAACAGAAAGGATATGGGATATAAAGAGGGAATCTTAATCTAATATATCTTTCAGTTCTATTTTTTTAAAATTGCCATAAATTTCTTTAAACTGATCTATCAATCCAGTTATTGCACTATCCCGTGGTATATCAACAAATGAAATTACATTGCTGTTCATCCCACATGGATTTATCAGCTGGAATCCTTTGACTGCCTCACTGGATATGTTCATGGCCATGCCATGGTATGATATGTAATTGTCCACGGCCATGCCAAGTGATGCAATCTTTAATTTTGTTCCATTATGCCTTATCCATATCCCTGGTTCTTTGTCCAGTTCTGCCTCGTAGCCATATAATTTTAAGAAATTCAGGTAGGCGCTTTCTATTCTTTTTAATAATATGCCAACTTCAGGCTTCCCATCAATTCTTATATCGAAAATAAAGTAAGAAACAAGTTGCCCCCTTCCATGGAACGTTACATCGCCACCGCGGTCAGCTCTGATAACATTCACATTTTTATAGTTGGCTGCATCGCTTTTTCTTCCAATTGTATAAACGTCTGGATGGTCCAGAAATAAAATTATATTCGGTATTTTGCCATCCTTCCGCAATAAAACAAGCCGGTGTTGAAGTTCCATTGCCTCTGTATATTCTACTGTGCCCAGGTCTGTATAATAATTAACCTCTGTCTGCTGCATCTTTTATGCCCTCCGATACAGTCGGATGTGGATGTATGGTGAGGAAAATATCTTCCGGGCTTAAGCCGGCCTCAATAGCAAGAGTAAGTTCACTGATCATTTCAGATGATCTTGGTGCTGCAATTCCAGCTCCAGCAAGAATTCCACTATCATCAAAATAGAGCTTGAAAAAGCCATCTTTCTGGTTCATTGTAAGGGCTCTTGGATTTGCAAGCAGAGGCACCTTATTGGAATTCTGTGTGCTTTTCCCTGTGAATGCAATTTCCGGGTCAGTATAAACAACAAATGGCATTGCCGTGTAATCAACTTCCGTATCATTTCCCATTATATTCTGGGCTGCAACATAGCCATCATAAAATGCCTTATGTGCCAGCATTGGTGATCCGGAAACATCGCCTATTGCAAAGATATTTTTAATGGATGTCCTTTTATGGCCATCGGTTTTAATGAACTTTCCATCCATTTCAATGCCAAGTGAAGCTATGCCTGTATCTTCTGTATTCGGAATTCTGCCAACTGACATTAAAACTGCATCGGCATCAATATTTTCTCCACTTTCCAGCTTTACACTGTAATTTTTGGCTTTTGATACCGACATTACTTTTTTTCCTGTCATTAAATTGGTTCCTGACCTCCTCAATTTTTTATCAACTTCCCTTGCAAGGTCTTCTTCAATTTCTGGAAGTATCCGATCCTTCATTTCTATAATATAAACATCTGAACCAAGCTTTTTAAATGCAGTTCCCATTTCTATGCCTATATATCCACCACCGATAATTACAAGCTTTTTTGGTATTTTTGTTACAGCAAGCATTTCCCTGTTATAATAGACATCTTCAATGCCCTTTATTTTTACGGGGCTTGATCCCGTATCTATTATTATATTCTCAGCTGTATATCTATTTTTGTTAACCTCTACAGTGTTTTTATCAACTATCTTCCCGGTGCCATATACAATCTTTGCACCGAGGCTGATACATAGTTTTTCAGCACCGCCAGTGATCCTGTTAATAACTGAATCCTTCCATTTCTGCCATTCGGCCATATCCAGCTTATAATTCATGCTGACGCCGGGCATATTTTTCAGATAATCAATATTCTCACTGAGTTCAATAAGGGCTTTTGACGGTATGCATCCATAATTAAGGCATTCACCGCCAAATTTATCCTTTTCAATTATAAGGACAGTTTTCTTGGCCTTGAGCAAACGCAATGCTGCGTAGTATCCTCCAGCTCCTGATCCTATCAAAGCCACATCATAATCCATTCAATCACCTATATACATAAGTGGATATTGCAGTACTTCCTTCAATCTCTTAAGATACCTTGCAGCCTCAGCGCCATCGATGAGGCGATGGTCGCAGGCCAGTGTCAGGTATAGGCCTTTTTTCAGCTCTCCATTGACAAAGCCCGAGGTAAGTGAATTGATTTCAAGTATTGCAACTTCGGGATAGTTAATAATGGGCGTGGCCATAATGCCACCTATGGAACCAATATTTGTCACTGAAAATGTTGATCCCTGAACATCCTGCAATGCAAGCTTTCCTGATCTGGCCCTTTCAGCCATATCCTTAATTTCTTCGGAAATCTGGAATAAATTTTTATTTGCCACGTCTTTAACAACTACCACGGTAAGGCCATTTGGAGAATCCACCGCAATTCCGATATTGTGCATCTTCTTTATTGTATATGTTTTATTCTCTTCATTATATATCGCATTAAATTTTGGGAAGTCCTTAAATGCAACACTTACAGCCTTTGCAAAGAATGCTGTAAAACTTAAATAGCCTCTTTTTGAAAATATTTCTATAGAATTTTCAATATTTTCTGTACTGATAAAATCCGTTATTGTAAAATGTGGTATTATCTGCTTGGATTTTGTCATCTTGTCAAATATGATTTTTCTTATTCCAGCTGGTGTAAATACCTCATCATCACTCTTTGCTGGAACTGGAGTTTCATTTTTCCTGCTATTTTTAAATGAATCTATATCTTCTTTTGTTATCCTTCCATCCGCAGATGCTGGTTTGATGCTGAGCAGGTCAATGCCCTGCGACCTTGCATATGCCCTCACAGCAGGTGCGGCCCTGATTGCCGGTATTTTTTCATCTGTTGACCTGGAAACTACCTGTTCTGCTTTAACTTCTTTATTTTCCGGTGCGGCTGTGTCAGATTCATCCGGCGAGTCTATTTGCAGCAGGGGAGCTCCAATCATTACGGTTTCCCCCTCATTTGCAAGTGTTTTTATTATTTTTCCTGAAACAGGCGATGGGATTTTTACTGTAATTTTATCGGTCATAATTTCTACAAGCTCATCATCTTTTTTCACGGTATCTCCTGGCTTTACAGCCCAGCTAACAACCTCTCCTTCCTGAATTCCCTCCCCTATTGGGGGCAAATTTACTGTATACATATTATCATCTTTTAATAACTCATTATCTTATTTACTGCATCGACAATCCTTTCTTCATTTGGAACATAATAATCCTCTAGTGCGAATGGTACTGGTACGTCAAGGCCGGTGACACGCAGTATCGGCGCAGATAAATAATCTATTGCCCTTTCTGATATTGTGGCAGCAAGTTCTGCACCAATTCCAAACATTTTTGGTGCCTCATGGACGATAAGGACTCTTCCTGTTTTCTTCACTCCGGCAAGTATAGTATCAAGGTCAAATGGATTTAACGTCCTCAAATCAATTATCTGTGCATTTATATTATTTTTCTCAACTGTTGTTTTTACCAGTGGCACTGCCGGGCCATATGTGAGTATTGTAATATCATCTCCTTCCCTTACAACACTGGCTTTTCTGAGATCTACTTTATAATAATCCTCAGGCACATCCATCTTGCCTGAAAAGTAAAGCCTTTTTGGCTCAAGGAAGATTACCGGGTCATCCAGTTCTATTGATGATAAAAGAAGCCCTTTCGCATCATATGGATTGGATGGTGTAACAACAGTCAGTCCCTGCGTATGGGCAAAGTATGCCTCTCCGCTCTGGGAATGGTATGGCCCACCATGAACTCCGCCTGCATATGGCGTCCTTAAAACCATGGGAACTGTATAATCCCCATTAGTTCTGTACCTAAGCTTTGCCATCTGGTTAATGATCTGGTCCATAGCAGTATAAATAAAATCCTGAAACTGTATCTCAGGTATTGCTTTTAATCCAGCCATGGACATGCCTATGCCGAATCCTACTATTCCAAGTTCAGATAATGGCGTATCCATGACACGTTCCTTCCCATACTTTTTTATGAGGCCATCTGTCACCCTGAATACTCCCCCATCAGTTCCCACATCCTCGCCGAGGAGTATAATTGAATCATCCTTTTCCATTGCGTTGTCCAGAGCACTGTTAAGTGCCTTTACCATCGTCATTGCTGTCATTTAATATCATCTCTTTCCTCGGTTATATACCATGGCTCATCCTTATATAAATTGCCAAGTATTGTTTCCTTTCCCGGTTTAGCAGCCTTTTCGTATTTGTCTATGAGCTGTGTGGTTGTACTGTCCATTTCAGTGTTTATATCAGCTATATCATCATCTGTAATTATTCCCATTTCCTTCATAATCTTCTGGCTTACAATTACAGGATCCTTTTCACTTCCCTCAGTTACGGCAGTCGTCCTGTATTTATTCGGATCATCTGCTGTGGAATGCGGACCCATCCTGTATGTCATTGCCTCAATAAGTATAGGTTCATTTCCTGCAGATTCAAGCGCCTTTCTTGTTTCACGGTAAACCTCTAAAAAGTTTGTGCCATCTATCCTTATGCCATTAAATCCATAGGCTTCGGCCTTCTTATATATAGGAGCTTTTGTTTCTTCATAGGTCTGGTTAAACTGTTTATCTGTTGTTGGATATGTAGGCACAGATATAGCAAACCCGTTATTTTCTACAAAGAAAACCATTGGAAGGTTATATACGCCTGCAAAATTCATTGCAACATGGAAGTCCGGTGTGGATGTTGCCCCATCGCCAAATGTTGTAAGCACAGAGCCACTTTTTTTTCTATATTTTTTTTCATATGCAATGCCTGTGGCAGATGTTAAATGGCCTGCAACAGGTGTTATGACGGCACCTATGTTGTATTTCTTCAGTGAAAAATGGTCTGGCATATCCCTGCCAAGTTCATTGTCGGCAGCAGTTGAAAATACCTGCGAAAGTATAACATCCAGTGGAATGCCCATTTCCATGTAAACGCCAAAATCCCTGTAATATGGATAGAAGAAATCATCTTCACGCAATGCCATGCCTATGCCTATATGTATGGCCTCATGCCCTATAAACGGTATATAAAATGGCAAAAATCCCTGCCTGCTTGCATTCAACATCTTCTTATCAAAAAATCTGTCCATTATGACATTTCTATATGCGTTTAACAATTTTTCCTTGCTAATATCTGTATCCTCAATCATTAATACCCCTCATTTTAATATATCCTTCGGCTGCCTTATATGATGTCCTTACCAGTGGCCCGGAAGCAACAAAAGAAAAACCTGCCTCATAGCCTTTTTTTTCAAAAAATTTAAACCTTTCCATGGGCGAATATTCTACCACAGCCAGTTGCTTTTTCGATGGGCGAAGGTACTGGCCAACAGTAAGAATATCAACACCGGCTTTCCTCAAATCGCCCATAGTATCAAGAACCTCATCATCAGTTTCACCGAGCCCAATCATTATCGATGACTTTGTAATCTTGTGTTTATCCCTTTTTTTGATATGCCTCAATACGTTTAAACTCTGGTCATAGTTCGCCCTTGGATCCCTGACAGATGGAGTTAACCTGCGCACAGTCTCAATATTATGTGCAATAACATCTGGATTTGATTCAATTATTCTATCTATATCATTTTCATTTCCACTGAAATCTGGAATCAAAACCTCTATTTTTATTTTTAATTCGCCTGCTTTCCTGACAACTGCTGCAAAGGCTGAAGAACCATGGTCAGGCAGATCGTCCCTGTCAACAGATGTGATTACAACATAATCTAAATTCATCAATTTAATTGATTCATAAATCTTTTCAGGTTCCAATGGATCAATCGGAAGCATATTTCCATGTGTAACAGCACAGAACCTGCATCCACGCGAGCAGTTTGAACCAAGGACCATAAAGGTTGCAGTGCCACTGCCCCAGCATTCACCTATATTTGGGCAGTGGGCCTCCTCGCATACAGTATATAAAGTTCTGGAGCCAAGCGTATTTTTTATAAAAGTATACCGCTCTCCAGAGGGAAGGCTCACCTTATATGGTACTCTCATCATAAGTCTTTTATTGTAGAAATATATTTAATCTTTCCGAGCAGGAAACTACCTGTGGATGAGGAGATGAAAGCAATGCAAAGCCCTGAATAGTTGGTTTTTGCAATATTATAGCTATATATAAAACCAGTATGCATGCATATGGGAATGGCCTGATAAATATTATAAATAATTAATTGCTTTTTAATCCTGCTAATATTTACAAAAAAGTTTTAAGGTTGATGCCTATCACCCTCTAAAATTCAAGCAATGCCGGGAGCAATGGCCATGCAGCCTTAAGTTAATTCATGAATATACTGCAACATTTTTATATTCTATGGTTTATACTCTTCAATGTAATTATACATTTTAATTGCATTTGCATTCTGCCCTGGATCATGGACGCGAAGTATGTCCACACCATTTTGATTCAGGTAGATTGATGTGGCAATGGTGCCTGCAAGCCTGCCATCAACACTTTCCCCTGTTACAGTGCCAATAAAACTCTTTCTGGATGTCCCAAAGAGCGTATCAAAGCCAAGAAAGAAAGACCATGGATATTTAATGATTGATATATTCTCATTTAATCCCTTGGAAAATCCAATACCAGGATCAAGAATTATATTTTCTGGCTTTACCTGATTTTTAACCATATTGGATGCCCTTTCATAGAAATAATTATTTATTTCATAATATATATTATCATAATTTTTGAAATTATCCATAGTCTGTGGTGTTCCAACCATATGCATCAGAATGCATTTTACTCCTGTTTCTGCCGCCAGTTTTACCATTCTGCTATCGCCGAAGCCAGATATATCATTTATATAATCTATGCCATACTTTGATAGCTTTGAAATTGTATCAAAGTTCCTTGAGTCAATGGATAAAGGTATTTTAGATACCGATTTTATATATTCAACAGGTTCTTTCAAACGTTGGAATTCCTTTGATGGATCAATGGCCATGCTGCCAGGCCTTGTGCTTTCGCCACCTATATCTATAATATCTGGCTTCTGTTCAATCATGCTATCTATTATTTTATGATTTATAATTCTTGAAGCCGAATAAAATGAATCAGGCGTGGCATTCAAAATCCCCATAATTTTAGATTTCCTGTTTGCAATTTTTTCTTTGACCTTTTCTGCTATATAATCCTCGTAACCTTCAAATATTCCGTTTCTGATGTAAAATTCCTTTAATGTATCAGTTTCAAGGCTGACATTTTTATGTTCCTTTCCATCATTTATATAATATTCTAAGGTATCCTTTTTTTCTCTACATGGAAAAATTACTTCCATATAGCTTTATGTAACGGAATTATAAATTTTTATAGGAACTTTCTGGCACAGAATATTCATCTTCTCTTGCAGTTTTATTCAAATCTTTCCTTTTTGTTTCAGGCAGAAGCAAAACTGTAAGTATAAGCCCTGCTAAAGCCACAACAGCAAGAATGCCCATAAGAAAATGGAGCCCAATAAGGGCAAGTATAACTGTGTCGGCAAATGTTCCTATAAATGCCCCTGTCTTTCCACCAGCTGCCGAAATTCCAGTACCAAGGCCCCTGGCCGAAATTGGGAATAATTCTGGAGGATAAACAAATGTGGTAACATTTGGCCCAAACATTATAAAGAAATAGCTCAGCCCATAAATAAAAAGAAAGTAATCTATATATGCATAAGAGGTCAAAAATGTGAGTGAGGCAATAAGGCCAAAAGATAAAGCCATTACTGCAAAGCCTGTTATCTGTATGGGCTTTCTTCCAATACGGTCTATAGTATACGTTGCAAGCCAGTAGCCTGGAAATGCTGCAAAGCTAAAAATCATGGCTGAATATTCATTTGTAAGTATTATTGCATGTATTCCTGTAATTGATGATGGAACAATAAATGAAAGTATGCTGTTTGACATGATTGAGTTTCCATAAAATGCCCAGTCCATTAAAAACCATGCACCTGCTGTGCCTATAAGCGTCATTAAGAATTTTTTATCTTTAAACAGGACATACCATGGGGCCTTCACAACATGTGCATCAGACGTTGAGGCATTTATGCCGGTATAATCCTTTAAATTTTTTCTGGCTGTTTTGCTGTCCCCTCTAACATCTGCTGTGTATCTTGGCGGTTCAGGCATTTTCCTTCTAAAATAGATGACAATTATTGCAGGTATGGCCCCAATTGCCAGAAGAAGCCTCCATGTTATAAATGGCGTTACATTATTTATCAAAAATGCTATTGATATAAGCGGCCCTGCAATTAAGCCAAAGCTCTGCATGGAGAATACCATGCCAACAAATCTGCCCCTATTCATTGTATTGGAATATTCCGTCATTATTGTAGAACTGGTTGCATAATCCCCGCCAATGCCTATTCCTAAGAGAAACCTCCAGAATAAAAGCATAAATACATTGTTTACTGGCGTGAGAAATGCACTTCCAAGTGCACCTGCAATCAGGAATATGAGTTCCAGCCCATATATTGCCTTTCTGCCAGAATAATCAAGAAGGCGCCCAAAGGCAATCGATCCAATAACAGCAGCAAGAAGTGCTGTAGATGTTATTAAACCCTCATAAAATACACCGATTTTTGCCCAGCCAGCAAATGGCAATAAAAGAATTACCACGCCTATTATAAAAAGGTCATAGGCATCTGTAAAAAAACCCAACCCAGAAATGAATATAACCTTATAATGAAACTTTGAAGATTTTGCATCATTCATTGATTCGTCAATACCTGAAACCATTGCAAGTCTCTTTTTGATTATTTTATTTAGTATAAATATTATCTATATATACTATATATAATATATAGTTAAATAACAAAACATATCAAAATAAACAATATTTATATAGCAATTATCGTATATTAAAGGAAGGAATGTAAATAAACTTATAAACGCAGATGCAATTAGGTATGTTTACTTTAATGGTGAGTCAATATGGCAGTAAGTAGTGTAGAAATGGTAAAAATGAGAAGCAGGTTCTATGTGAAAATAGATGAATTGTCAAGAGCAATAAGCAATGGTTTGAGCCTTCAGGACAGGAAAATGGGAATTGAGGAAGCTGAATCATCGGCCGAGCATATTATTAATTTCTTTGGATACAGCACAAGGGTTATTGATAATATGTTGGAGCCAGAAGACCGTGATGTTTTTTATACAATGGAGGATCTGGGAATCCTTGAAACAGAGCGCGAAGAAACAACACTTTTTGATGGGCGGGAATGGCGTATTCATTACTGGATTTTGAATGTTATCAGGGTTCTTGAACTGGCAGAAATGAACCTGAACCACAATTCCGATAATGAAAATAAATTTAGCATTTATAATGAAATACCGGACGAAGTTTGGAAAAGCAATTAACTGGTTTGAATAATCTATGCATATAGCAATACTTGATAAAGAAAGGTGCCATCCCAAAAAATGCAACCACGAATGCCGTTATTATTGCCCGCCTGTAAGGAGCGGAGCAAAGACAATTGAGTTTTCCGATAAAGACGATTTTCCTGTTATAACAGAATCACTCTGCATAGGCTGTGGCATCTGCGTTAGAAGGTGCCCATTTAATGCAATTAAAATAGTGAGCATACCTGATGAGTTAAATAAAGATATAATACATCAATATGGCAGGGATTCTTTTCGACTTTACTCACTTCCAGAACTGTCAAAGGGACGCGTAACTGCCCTTCTGGGCCAGAATGCACTGGGAAAAACAACAACAATGAATATACTTTCCGGCATATTAATACCTAATCTTGGCGAAATTAATTCTCATGATGCAAGAGATGAAGTATTATCGAAATTTTCAAAAAATATAATGGGAGAATATTTCAGGGGCTTATACAATGGAAAAAAGAAAGCTGTGCTGAAGAACCAGTATGTTGATATGATACCGCGTGTTGTTTCTGGAACAGTAAAAAGCATATTAAAAAATAATGACTCTGGAAATATGGATGAAGTGGTCAGTGAACTTGCACTTGAAAATGCACTTGACAGGGATGTAAAAGAGCTATCTGGTGGTGAACTCCAGAAGCTTGCTATTGCAGGCACATTGATGAAGGATGCTGATATATACCTTTTTGATGAGGCTTCATCATACCTTGACATAAATGAGAGAATAAGAGTATCTGGCATAATAAGGAAACTCTCAGAAAATAAAATAGTTATGGTTGTAGAACATGACCTGGCACTTCTGGATAAAATTGCAGATATAATAAACCTTGTATATGGCAGCCCTGGCGCATATGGCGTAATAACACCAGGAAAATCGCCAAACAAGGCCATAAATGGATTTCTGAGCGGATATTTAAGAGAAGAGAATGTAAGAATAAGGCAGAATTCAATAGATTTTACAGTTAAGGCAAGCAGGCGGGTAACGGTAACGTCGCCGATAACATCATGGACGCCTATTCAAAAAAAATATGAAAATTTCACACTTGATATAGGCAGTGGCCATATTAACAGGGAGGAAATAATTGGCGTTTTAGGCCAGAATGCACTGGGAAAAACAACATTTGTCAAAATCCTTTCCGGAGTTGTGAAGCCTGATTCAGGGCATGTAGAAAACGAATTAAAAGTTGCATACAAACCACAGTATATATCATCTGATTTTGATGGAACAGTATACGAACTACTGTCAAATGCACTCAGGGAAAAAATGGATGATACTTTCATAAAAAATGAAATACTTGCACCAATGGACATTTCAGAATTATATGATAAATATCTTAATGAACTGTCTGGTGGCGAACTTCAGCGTACATCAATAGCACTTACATTATCAACTGATGCAGATATTTACCTTATAGATGAACCATCAGCCCATCTTGACTCTTCATACAGAATGGGTGTGGCAAAGATAATCAGAAGGGTCATGGAAAACAATAAGAAAAGTGCCATAGTGGTTGACCACGATATATATCTCATTGACCTTATTTCCGATGCCCTTATAATTTTCAGGGGCGAACAGGGCATATCCGGAGAGTCATTTGGCCCTGTCAATATGAGGGATGGCATGAATATGTTCCTTAAAGATCTTGGAATAACATTCAGGCGTGACGAAATTACCAAACGCCCAAGGATAAATAAGCCTGAAAGTTCACTTGACAGGCAACAGAAAGCAAGTGGGGAATATTACTATAGCAAATAAAAAATATCTTGGTCAATTTTTCAAGTATAAATTGGATTAAAATCCCAATAACCTTTAATAAAAAAGCGTTTACTACTAAATATTTCTTAAAGGTAACTTTTAAATAATCAAATACTATTAACATTTTATGGTTCAGGAAAAATGGATTGCCCTCTCAAATACAACTATGGGGGTATTGATGGCGACTATAAACGCAAGTATTCTCATAATAGCACTTCCACCCATATTCAGGGGAATTGACCTCAATCCACTGTCTCACGGCGCCTTTGCGTACCTTTTATGGATTTTAATGGGATATATGATTGTCACAGCTGTATTGCTGGTTACAATTGGCAGGCTTTCTGATATATTTGGCAGGGTAAAGTTATTCAATTTGGGCTTTGCAATATTTACAATTGGGTCTATTTTGCTTTACTTAACACCGAATAAGGGTGACCTTGGTGCCCTGGAATTGATTTTCTTCAGAATTATACAGGCCGTTGGCGGCTCATTCCTGATGGCCAATTCATATGCTATTATTATCGACAATTTCCCAAAAGGGGAAAGGGGAACCGCGCTTGGCATCAATGCTATAGCCGGCACGGCAGGAATGAGCATAGGCATAGTGCTTGGTGGCATACTTTCAGCTATAAACTGGAGATATGTATTTCTTGTAAGCGTTCCAGTTGGGATAATTGGAACTGTCTGGTCTTACCTGAAGCTCAAAGAAACATCGCCTAAATTAAAAAGCAAACTGGATATACCGGGAAATATAACATTTGGCGCAGGCCTTATTATACTGCTTGTTGGCGTTACGTACGGGTTGGTTCCATATAAGGCAAGCACAATGGGTTGGGGAAATCCATGGGTTATTGCAGCACTTATAATAGGTGCAGCAATGTTAGTAGCATTTCCATTTGTTGAGAGCAAGGTCAAACAGCCAATGTTCAGGCTTGAATTATTCAAAATCAGGGGATTTACAGCTGGCAGCTTTGCTGGAATGGTATCAGGAATGGGAATGATGGGCATGATGTTCATGATAATACTTTTATTCCAGGGCATCTGGCTGCCACTGCATGGCTATTCATATTCAAGCGTTCCATTCTGGGCTGGAATATTCATGCTTCCAATGACAATAGCCATGGGCATATTTGGGCCTTTAAGTGGAAAATTATCAGATAAGCATGGTTCAAGGGGAATTGCAACCATTGGACTTGTGGTTTCAGCCTTTGCCATTCTGGTTATGGCAACGCTCACTTACCATTTCCTCTATATCGAAATGGCAATATTGCTGTTCCTCTTTGGTGCTGGAATGGGAATGTTCACTGCGCCAAATACTGCCGCTGTCATGTCATCAGTGCCTGCCGATGTAAGAGGTTCTGCTTCGGGAATGCTCACAACTTTAAGAAATATTGGCACAACAGCAAGCATGGGAATATTTTTCACAATACTTATAGTTGGAATGTCATCTATACTTCCAGGCACACTGGTTTCCGGGTTAACAACTGCAGGTGTAAGCAGTTCGATAGCACATAAATTTTCAATATTGCCGCCAACCGATGCTATATTCAGTGCACTGCTTGGCATTAATCCTATAACTGAAATAGTATCACTGGAAGGGCTGGCTGCATATATCCCTGCATCTGTATTGAAGGCAATAGAGGTCAGGACATTTTTCCCGCACGTTTTTGCACCTGCATTTATGTCATCATTAAGGAAAGTATTCTATGTAGCGTTTTTAATAACGGCAGTGGGTGTAATACTTTCTTATATACGAGAACCAATTAAACATAGGAAAAGTACAATGGAAGAAAAACCCATTTCTGCAAGTCCAGCAATTAAAAAGATGAGATGATGGATAAAATAATTAATATCTGGTCACTGTTCGATAGCGTATTAAACAAATATGGAGAGCGTATACATGAGGAACTTTCAGGCCTTGATATTTCTATGAATGAATACAAGGTACTGTATATTGTCCATGATAAAACTGTGCCCATGAAATACATTGCCGAACGCCTGGCACTTGCAAAAGGCTGGATAACAGATATAATAGATATTATGGAAGCAAAAGGCATGGTAATAAGAAGCAGAAGTGTTGAAGACAGGCGCATAATAAATATAGAAATTACCGAGGAAGGCAAGAAAAAATATGCGGAAATACTATCAATCATAAAAAATATTATAAAAAAGTCGCTTACAGGATTAAATGAATCTGAGATAAAATCGCTCAGCGATATTCTTTTAAAAATTGATAATGTTTTAAAATAAATTATTTATATTGAATTATTGTCTTGACAAAATCCTTTTTTCCTGATTCAAAAATTTCTCCAATGCCATCCACACCTATTATATGGTCTGCCATGCTTTTATAATCGATAAGTCCAGAATTCAGTATATTTATTGATTTCTGCATCGTGTATGGATTTATAAAATCGCCCATAATTGTGATTTCCTTGCTATAAATTTTATTTGCATCTATTCCAACTTTCTCATCAGGCGGATAGACAGCAAAAGCCAGTATCTTTCCACCGGGTGATACAATGTCTGTAGTTTTTGCTAAAACATCATTGCTGCCTGTAGCCTCAACCACAATATCTGCTTTGCCTGTTATATCACTGCCCATCAATGAATCTATGCTGGTAAAAACCTTATCAGCATGGAATTTCGATGCAAGTTTATTTCTTATTATGTTCCTTCCCATAATGTAAATCGGATAATATCCCATTCCTTTCAGAATCTGAAGAAATGCAAGCCC
>JAVYST010000032.1:0-15056 GCA_038729085.1 Ferroplasma sp.
AGAAAGACAAAAAACATTGTAGCAATGAGCACTATAGCCACAAGATAATCAATTTTTTTTGGTGTAAATGTGGCTATTCTCTTCAACATAAATTTACTGAGGAATATTGTTGTTATAAGCAGCATAACTGCTGATGTTACAATAAAAAGTGAAATTGTAAAATAAACAAAATGCATGCCATAAATAACTGCTATGAGTATAATTGGGACTATAGCTGGATCCGGGATGACACTCACCAGCAGTATGGATTTATTTATAGCATTATCAGGCTTCTTCCTTTCCTCAAGATTCGCATTTGCTACAATGTATATTACAACAGCAACAAGTATGCCAACAGTCAATATCTTTACGTAGAAATCTGGAAAGAATGTTATTCCTATAATTACGATCAATAAAGAAATAACGGCCGAGAATATGCCATGAATAAGGCCAAGGCTGAAAGAAATAATGCCGGTTTTTCTGGTTTTTATTTTATTCCGTGCAGCATAGGCAAGTATTGGTGTCCAGTGGTCAGGTGCAACCATATGAAGTGCAGCTATAAGTATCGATAGGCCAACAATTGATGCGGGCAATAGAATATAAAGCAGCAGCATAGGGCTTAATTTTCACTCTATATATATAATTAATCATGGCAATGCGGCAATAAAAATCCATGAAAAATTGTTATATTGGAGTTGGTTATACATTCTATATGGAAAAAATTGAAGTCAAGAATCCAGGGCAGTATTATACCAGCAACTGGATAATTTATGATGCACTTGGAGGGCCTGCTATAGATGAGAATAAATGGTCATTGAGTGTAAGTGGCATGGTTGATAAACCGGCTGAATATACATACAGGGATCTGAATGAAATGGAACAGATGGAATATATATCTGATTTCAACTGTGTCACAAAATGGTCTATTAAGGAGGCAAAATTTACCGGCCCTTCACTTAAGAAAATAATTATGGATTCATTGCCATCAACAAAGGCCGAATGGGTTATGTTTATCTGCGCTGATGGTTATGACACGCCGATTCCATTTGATGATGCCGTTGATGAAAAAAGCATACTTGCATTGAAGATTGACGATAAGCCGCTTGGAATAAAACATGGCTTTCCAGCAAGACCATTCATGCCATCGCTTTATGGATGGAAAAGTGCGAAATGGGTAACTGAAATTAAATTGCTGGAAAAATATAAGGATGGTTACTGGGAGGCTTATGGTTACCATGAGCGTGGAAATGTTGAGGAAGAAGAGCGTTTCAAGGGTTTTGGATGGAAAAAAATAAAAAGGCATTCTGAAATCGAAAAATAAAATATTTTATCAATCTATGGCAAAAAGTGCATATAGAATATTTATTTAATGACCAGTTCAAGTGGGGCATGGTCAGAACCCTTGACAGATTCAAGGATATTTGATTCTTTTATATCATTTATGAAATCCTCTGAAACCACAAAATAATCAATTCTCCAGCCAATATTTTTTTCACGGGCATTGAAACGGTATGACCACCAGGAATAATGGCCCGGTTCTTTATGGTAATATCTGTATGTATCTATATAACCGGCATGGAGCAGCTGTGTCATGAATGCACGTTCTTCAACTGTGAAACCGGCATTTTTTTCATTATCCTTTGGCCTTGCTATATCTATTTCCTCATGTGCCACATTAAAATCGCCTGTGATTATAACAGGTTTTTTACTTTTTAATCCATTAAGGTATTCTAAGATTTTATTGTTGAACTGCATCTTATAATCCAGCCTTGTTAATCCATGCTGTGAATTTGGGAAATATGCATTTACAAGATAAAAATTATCATATTCAAGTGTCTGCACGCGCCCTTCTGCATCAAATTCTTTTATGCCAATGCCGGTAGAATAATTAACTGGCTCATTCCTGGTAAGCGCCATGGTACCGCTGTAGCCTTTTTTTTCGGCCGAGTTGAGGTATATTTTATAATTTAAATGGTGCATTTCCTCTGGAACAGTGAGTTTATCCACCTTCACTTCCTGAAATAAAACAATATCAGGGCTTTCAGCCTTAATTGTTTCCAGAATCCCATTTTTCACTGCGGCACGCAGGCCATTTACATTCCATGATAAAATTTTCATTATTCATTAAGCCAATTTTATATAAAAATATATCAAAATCAAAAATTAAAGTTTTTAATCAATAAAAATTATTTTTCGCCGTATGCTGCTCCACCGGGCGTTTCAACTATAACCTCGTCGTTTTCTTCAAGAACGCTGGTGAATTTGCTCGGCATGGATTTTTTCCTTCCATTGCTTATTATGTATATTTTTCCAGTCTTGCCTGGGAAGCCGCCGTGAAGGCCCCATGGAGGTATGATAAAGCGGTCAGCTATAACAGAGATATAAGTCCTGTTAAGTACGCGGAATGACCTTATAATGCCCTCGCCACCATGGAATTTGCCACGGCCAAAGCTATTCTTCCTCAGATTATTTTTTGTGAAGAAAAATGGATATTCCTTTTCAGCTATTTCCACCGGCGTATTAAGTGTGTTTGTCATATTGCTGTGGACACCTGATTCGCCATTAGAATCAAAGCGTGCGCCATTTCCACCGCCAATAGTTTCATAATATGACCAGTACCTGTTGCCGTATTTTCCACCGAGCATAAGGTTCATCATAGTTCCAGAGGAAGCCGCAGGTATATAATCAAGGAAATTGCTCAATGCACGGAGCGTTACATCTGCTATTCTCTGTGTTGTTTCAACATTGCCGCCAGAAACAGGGTAATTCCTTTCTGGATTTACAAGAGAGTTTTTCGGGGCTTTTATGGTAAGCACAGAATAGAATCCATCATTTGTTGGTATCTGATACTGCATTGCGCTTCTTATTGCAAAGGCAACAGCCGAAAATGTCACACCTTCTACAGCATTTAAGGGATATTCAATTTCATCATGCGTACCGGAGAAATCAGCTATTACACCGCTGGAACTTATATCAAGCGTTATATCAATATTTATTTTTTCAATGCCCCTTTCCAGATAATCTTCAGCGCTATATTTGCCTGGAGCCCATGACTTCAGTGCAAAAAGTGAGAGTTCGCGTGAATGTTCAATTAAGGAATCCCATGCACTGAGAATGCTTGATGCCCCATATTTGCTATTTAGCTCCTTTATTCTGCTAATTCCCATTTTATTGGCAGCCATCTGCGCATTTAAATCACCGCGTGCCGTTTCAGGATCCTTGAAATTTGATAAAATTATTTTAATTATATCATCTGTAATGATAACAGGAGGTATGATTAAACCCTCCTGATAGAGATTTCTGGCATCTGGGTTAAGGCTGCCAAAAACTGGGCCGCCAACATCAACATTGTGTGCCTTGTTTATAACGTAACAGAACAATTCAGCATTATCATAAACTGGTGCAATAATTGTAACATCATTGAGGTGCGTTCCAGATATATATGGATCATTTGTAATCAGCATCTCACCTTCTTTCAAGGATATTTTATTTTCCTTCATATAATTGATAATATTCATTGAACCTATCTTGAATGACCCAAGATGTACCGGTATATGCTCAGCCTGTGCTATTATTCTTCCATTTCTGTCAATAACGGCACAGCTATGGTCCATTCTTTCTCTGATGTTTGGGGAAATGGCTGATCTCTTAAGTGCAACTCCCATCTCCTCTGCTATAAATTCTGTAGCCTTTCCTATAATTTCCCAGTCAGTCATAATTTCATCGCCCTCAATTCATTATTTTTTCCATGGAATATTTCCCAGCCTGGCGGCACATATGTACTGGAGCCATCTTCTTCAATAATTGCCGGCCCGGTTATTTTCTTATTCAGTGGCATGCCATTGCGCTGGTAAACATCAATATTTTTCCATTCTCCGTTTATATAGGCATTTCTTTTAGCTGGCATTGCATTTCCCTCCATTTCAATGTTCATAGGAGGTTTTACACGCTTCTTGACAGCAAATACCCTTATTGTTAAAATTTCAACGCCGCGGTTCATGGTAAAGCCAAATGTTTTCCTGTGTGTTTCTTCGAAATCTGATATAATTTTATTCCGGTCAACAACAGAAACAGGTATTGTGAGTTCTGATCCCTGCCCGGTATATCTGCAATCTGCATATTTTATGAACTCAGGATTCTTTAACTGCTTTTTCAGTTTATCTTCAAGATCATTAAAATCATTTTTCAGGTCCTCTGGATACGATTTCCTTGCCTCATACTTTATATCTGCTACAAGCAGGCCAAGGGCACTGAAAACACCGGGTTCTGGAGGTATAATAACATTTTTGATTCCCAGTTCATCAGCTACAGGCATTGTTACCTGCGGCCCTGCTCCGCCAAAGCCAAAGAGAGTAAATTCTGAAGGATCAAGGCCCCTTTCAACAGTAACAAGCCTGATAGCCCTTGCCATTTCTAGATTTGCAAGTTTTATTGCTGATTCGGCAACTTCATAGGGATTGCCAAGCTTTTCCAGCGCCTTGAGCGATAAATCTTTTCTCAGTATTTTATCTGAGCCGGACATTTTATCATTTATAATTCCGAGCACCAGATTTGAATCCGTTATCGTGGGTTCTTTGCCTCCTCTGTTGTATGCAACAGGCCCGGGATCAGAACCTGCGCTCATTGGCCCTATATTTAATGCGCCTGTCTTATCCTTCCATATGACAGTGCCGCCTCCAGAGGAAACCTCGGATAAATCTATAAATGGAAATCTTACAGGGTATCCTGTTCCCTTTACAATTCTGCCATGATGTGATGACCCTCCCACTTCATATTCTGCGGTAATTTCAACATTGTGGTTTATTACTGTGCCTGCCTTGGATGTTGTTCCACCCATATCAAAACTTATTACTTTATCAACACCAAGTATGGAGGAAAATTCACCTGCAGCTATGACACCTGCTGCAGGGCCAGATTCTATTATATTTACAGGCTTGGTTATGACCTCATCAACTGAAACAAGGCCACCTGCATTTGACATCATGCTGATTTCTGGAGATCCAAAATTGCCAAGCACTGATTTTAAATTTTTTAAATATTTTGAAACTACTGGCATCAAAACTGCATTAACAACAGTTGTTGATGTCCTTTCATATTCTCTTGGTTCTGGCGACACATCATATGATATGGATACATTGTCAAAATATTTTAACAGATAATCTTTAACCATTAATTCATTTGACGGGTTTATGTATGAGTGAAGAAAGCAAACAGCAATAGATTTTACATTATTTTTTTTCAATGAATCAAGGATAGGTTTTAATGATTCTATATTGATTCCACGGACAATATTCCCATTGACATCTGTTCTTTCACCAGCTTCATATCTATATTTCTGTGGTATAAGTGTCTTTGGCCTGTGAAAATCAAGGTTGTAAAGCTCAGGCCTGTTCTGCCTGCCAATTTCCAGTGTATCCCTGAAGCCAGCTGTTGTTATCAATCCAGTTTTTGGGAGTTCAAGCCCATACTGGCCAAGAAGGGAATTGGTTGCTATTGTAGTTGCATGTATAAAATCATCTATATCATTATGAAGATATTTATTCAATCCATCCAGAACAGCTTTTTCAGGATTTGCAGGCGTTGTAGGAACCTTATAATAATGTATCTCTTCATCTACAATTATTATATCGGTAAATGTTCCTCCTATGTCAATAGATACTGTTACCATAGCATGGCATTAACTTTTATGTTATTAATTTTTGCCACAGACAATAATATTTATTTATATACTTTGAAGGCACCTGTTTTTTTATAACTCATTGAAGCTAACCTTTTCAATACATTTTCACGGCAGGGGTTTCCCTTCAATACACTGTTATAAAATTCTATTGCCATATCATAATCAGCTACATTAACAGGTTTTGGTACACCATCCTTGCCACCAAGGCAGAATGAAAATTTTACGGGATCTGTAAATGATGGTTCATTGCCGTATACAATTTCAGCAAGGTAAGAAAGTGCACGCAATGTGGATCTGGACATGCCCTTTATTTCCATCAATTCATCAAAACTATCTGGATTATACTCATAAAGATTGCGCATTGAATCCCAGTTTATAGAATAATTTAAATCAAGAAACGGAGAGGATTCCATAAAGTTATCAAGAGATCTCTGTTTGCTGTACCTGAGAGGATTATCCTTGATCACATCTATCATGCTATCCCTGTTTTTACTGCTATTCTTCGATGATAAATCCAGTATGCCTGAATTTTCATAGCCAGATATCCCATTTCTTTTATCGTCATAAAATGGCCTGTTATTTTTTATCCAGTGGTATCTCCTGGCAAGGCCCAATTTTTTGTTCATTCCCTGATTTACAATAGTATAATTTCCGTGATAATCAATAATAATGAACTGCATATAGAGATCAAAACCGTCTTGCAAAAGTTTTTCATCCACCTTTCCAATTGTTTTTGCATCTTTTCTTATCTTCTCAATGGTACTGGATGGCAATGTGCCCTCTTTTTCAAGCTCTTCGAATTCGATTCCAATTTTGCCAATATGTGGCCCCTTGCCACCAAGAATTCGGATATTATCACTTTTGCCTGCATATTCTTTTAATGCACTTAATGTTGCAGTGGTTGTCCCACTTGAGTTCCAGTCAAATCCTATTGCAAGCGACAAGGAGTGAAACCAGAATGGATCACCGAGCCTGCCCAGAAAGAAATCTGTACTGTAATTTTTTATCATTATATCTGAAATTATGCCACCAAGTTTAACCATTCTGCTGTAAAGGTATTCAGGTGGATGTCCGTAATGAAGTGGAAGTATTGATGAACCATTATTCTGCATAAAATTGTATTGCAATTATTATATAGAACTTTGTTATTTCAAAATTAAAAGTATAAATATAGCCATTCAATCATTGAATGTGTACGATGTTATAGTTTCAGGCGCAGGCCCATCCGGTTCATATCTTTCATATCTTTTATCATCTAATGGATATAATGTGCTGCAGCTTGAAGAACATAAGGAAGTGGGAAAGCCTGTTGAATGCACAGGGCTTGTTTCAGAACGTGTATTCAGTTATATAAAATCAAAATCAAAGATTAATGAGGTCCATGGCGCCAATGTTTATTTTCCCGATGGAAGAAACATTCATATATCCAAGAAAGAAAAAACAATTGTAATGTACAGGGATGAATTTGACAGGGATGCGGCTGGAATGGCAATTGGAGCTGGCACCGACCTGCATATAAATGCAAAGGTTCTTGATGCAAAAATAGAAAATGAATATGCAGAGGTCAAATACAGGGAAAATGGTGAAATAAAATATTCCAGGGCAAAGATGGTTGTTGGAGCTGATGGAGCCACCAGCATAATCAGAAAATCTTTAAATTATGAAAGGCCTAAAAAATTGATATCCACATACCAGGTTGATTCGTCATTTCATTTAGAGGACCAGGACGATGTGAATGTTTTCATCGGTTCAGAAAATAGCAGGGGGTTCTTTGGCTGGGCTGTCCCCTCTGGGGAAATAACAAGAATTGGTGTGGGCGTTGACCATGTTACGGCAATAAAATATTTCAGGAATATAAATAGCAAATTTAACAGGTCACAGGTGCTGGGCATCAATTCAGGGCCAATTCCAATTAATTACCTGAAAAAGACATATTCAGAAAGATCCCTGTTAATTGGTGATGCTGCGGGCATTGTAAAACCACTATCTGGCGGTGGAATATATACCGGAATAATATCAGCAAAAAATGCCTTTAATGCAATAAAAAATGCTGATTCTGCAGATGATTTTTCAGCCGGTTCATTAAAACAGTATCAGGATTTGTGGAAACGTGAAATTGGGCGCGAGCTTTATATAGATTCTATTGTGCAGCGTTACTTTGCAAAACTCAGCATCAATGATAGGTTGTTGAATAAAATTTATGATTCAATAGATTCAAATAAAATAATTTCTATGATAAATTCACTTGGCGATATAGATTATCCAGCAAAGGTTGTATTTTCAATTTTGATAAGAAAACCAAAACTGATTAAATATTTCCTCTTTGGAGGATAAACTTATTAAAATAATTATAATTTTATGTTTAAATATTATGTATATTAAATAGTGGGGTTTTTGGCTTAAGTTAATTAAACACAAATCATTTATCAGGAAATGAACAGCAAGATATTTTACTTTCTTATGCTAATCTCTGTTGTCGTCATTTGGGGTGCAACATTTCCTATCATGAAGCTTTCCTTAAATTATATCAGCCCTATAATGTTGCTCGCTTTCAGGTTTGCCTTATCAGCCATATTGATGATACCGCTTGTATACAGAAATAAAAATCTATTTGAACGCAAAAATTTAATCTTTGGGATTGCAGGCGGTGTTTTGCTCTTCATTGCTTACTATACGCAGACTGTCGGATTAGAATATACAACTTCATCGCAGTCCGGCCTTATAACTGGAATGTATGTAGTAATGTTGCCATTAATTTCTTTAATCTATTTAAAAATTAAATTAAATAAAATAGATGTTATTGCGGTGATAGCAGGTTTTTCGGGCTTAATAATTATGTCATCGCTGCATTTTAATTCTGCTGACACATTTGGTGATGTGCTTACATTTATCTGTGCCATATTTTATGCTATACAGACCGCCTATGTTTATAAATATACAAAATTTCTTGACAGCATGGTTTTTACCTTTTACCAGCTTTTGATAGTTGGGGTGCTTTCCACTATTTTCATGCCATTTGATTTTCACTTTTCAGGCCTGGAACAGCCCATAGTAATTTTCACCATAGTATTCACTGCCCTGTTTGCCAGCTTCTTTGCTATACTTATAAATACCAGGGCCTTGATATATATAGAGCCAACTGCTGCTGGTGTAGTATATGTGGGTGAACCCGTATTTGCTGTTATAGCATCGATTTTAATTTTGCATATTGTTCCTGATAAATATGTGATAATAGGAGGTACCATAATTGTAATTGCAATGCTTCTTGAAACAATATATAAATATGTTCAGGGAAGGAATTCTATAGCCTGATATTATTATATAGATTATATAACAACTATATACATATATATTATATATACAAAATATTTATATTCACACCATCTATCATTTGTTGAAGAATATGGTTGGAAAAGACGATAGTAATATAAGCAATATAAATAAGGCGCTGGATAGCGCAACTGGAAAGTTCCATTTCAAGACATTTCTTACTGCAGGTATGGGATTTTTTACAGATGCCTACGACCTTTTTATTATAGGAACGGTTGTTGCAATTTTGCCAATGGTTGGCTGGAGTTTAACAACTACAGACAAGGCATTGATTTCATCCACGTCATTAATTGCAGCAGTAGTTGGAGCATTAACATTTGGAAGGCTTCTGGATTATCTTGGCAGGAAAGCTGTATATGGCCTTGAGCTCGTTTTGCTTGTAATAGGTGCACTTGGAAGCGCATTTTTATCATTTAAGAATCCAGGTGCTTTAATAGGATGGAGGTTTGTGCTTGGAGTCGGCATAGGCGGTGATTATGCAACATCATCAGTAATAATGGCCGAGTATTCAAATGCAAAGACAAGGGGCAAATATGTTGGAAGCATTTTATCAATGCAGAGTTTTGGGCTGGTAGTTTCATCACTATTTGCACTTTTCCTGATTCTCAACACAAAAATTATTCCACTTGCTGATGCATGGAAAATAATGCTTGCAGTTGGTGCAATACCAGCAGCTGTTGTTGTGTATTGGAGAAGAAAATTGCCTGAACCACCAAGATATACTGTTGCAAAAGGAAATGCTGCTCTGGCTGCCCAAAATCTTAAGAGTTATACCGGAGTAGATGTGAAGGTAAATGACAAGAAAGAAACAGTACATGCACCGTGGTACACTTTATTTAAAGATAGAAAATTCTTGATAACACTGATAGGCACAGCAGGTGCATGGTTTTTAATGGACTGGGCATTTTATGGGAACTCAATCATGGCATCTGATATATTCAAGACGATAATAACGGCGACTGGCCTTGCAGGATTGATTAAATCAACTGAATACGCAGCATTGATATTCACAGTAGCAGCACTTCCCGGATACTGGCTTGCAACATTCACACTTGATAAAATAGGCAGAAAAACAATACAGATAATAGGATTTGTAATGCTTGCAGTTTCATATGGAATATTAGCAGGTTTTCCAGTTCTTGATACACCATCCATGGTTACCGAGTTCCTTCTTGTCTATGGCATGAGTTACTTCTTCATGATGTTTGGGCCAAATGTAACAACATTTGTCTATCCACCAGAAGTCTTTCCGGTTACCACAAGAGGCCTTGGAACAGGAATATCAGCAGCTGGCGCAAAAACCGGAGCTTTTATAGGAACATTTGTTGATGCCTTTATAATTGTAAGTGGCCTTTCAACACTTATGACCATGCTTGCTGGTTTTTCCATTGCAGCATTAATAATAACAGTATTATGCCTGCCAGAAACAAAGGGAAGGCCAATGGAAGAAATATCAAGGGAAAAGGACTATATTAAAACCACAAATTAATTTTTTATTTAATAGAATTTAAAATTTTTTCGAATCCAATAATTTTATAATTTTCATATTTTAAAATTTCTGAATCCACCAGCGAATCTATATAATTTTTAAACTTTATTAAATCGGGTTTCCGCCCATAAATTTCACCGTATTCATTTAACAATGTTTCAATTTCAACTGGAATATTATTTTCAGTGATAATAGCCATAGAATAATAAGCATATGCTGTCCTGATAAATGGTTTGGCAGATGGAATTGCTATAAGGTATGGAATTTCCATTCCAAGGATATATGAGAATACTCCATTTGCTTCCTTGGCTGAAAGTTCAATAAATTTTTCCTCAGGTTCTATTATGCACTGGCCATATTTATATTCATAATTGAAGAGGCCTGTATCTTTTATAGCCTCAAAATACTTCAGCCGCTTGCTATCATCAGTTTTGCCTGAATTCAATATAAGTTTTCCATGATCTTTGATCTCCCTTATTATTTCATTGACCGGTGTCAGTGCTGCCTGAATATCGTGTATTAATGAAAGATTTTCATAAATGTGCTGTGCAAGCTGCAATTCTCCTTCCATAATGCTACTCTTCCTTATTTCGCCAGCCATCAGGACCGCATCTTTTCTGGACGGGCCTGTTAAAACAGCATAACCATTCACACTCTCAGCTGATATATAAAATATGTGGCTGTAATTATGCACAATAAAATAGTTATTTATTATTTCAGGCATGCAAAGGTCTACATAAGCGTGGTACTCTCCAAGTTTCTCTACGGAGTTTATGTCAACTGACAGCTCAGTTCCATATGCTTCAACAACAAATTTCGACATTAATTCTATAATAGCAGTTTCCGTGTCATTTCTCAGTTCGTATTTCCTGTTGATCGTACCCTTTATATCAAGCAAATAGTTTCACCTCAAAATTCATTCAGGGATCGAACCTCCTCGTTGCCGCCTTTCAATACACTAATGTATAAAAACTGGCAGGCTGATTTAATTTCTGCATATTTCTCCCTGAACTGGGCAGTATCCATGGACTTAATAAATTCATTGAATTTGCTGTAAAACTGATCAAGGGGCATTTTAACTTCATCTGTATTTATCTCTGGTATGAAAATAAGTTTTCCATCCAGCATTGCTGTTGCAAAATAATATGTACTGTTTGAGAAAGGATAGCCTGCAACTTTGTAATTGGTAAAATTTTCAATTTCTTTTAATGGAATGCCTGTTATGACTGTCCTTCCGTTCTCCATGTAATTGATGGCCTTCTGGAAATCGTTGTCTTCAATAATTGCAGCTGAGAATTCTTTAATTTTCAAATGCCTGATTCCTGAATTGATCGCGGACTGCAATTTTTTAAAATTTGCCCCGGAATCAATAAATCCTGCATAATGGCTGTATTCAAGAATTTTATTAATTTTGTTGTGCCTTATCAAATAATTATCCGTTTGCACATAGTTATACATATTTGAATGAAGTGCTATCCAGATGCTATTTGAAAGCGAAAATTCCGGATTTAAATTATTTTTAAACCATATAAATGGATATTTTGAATGCATATTCAATTTATTATAGTTTTTTAATATATAAACCATTTTATCAATGGTTCTGAAAATTCATTAAAAAAATCTATTTGATTATTAATTATTCTGGATATTTGAGCCCAGAATTTTATTTTTAATAATTTCCTTTGCATCATCATAGCTTTTTGTGGATTTCCATATATTTATAAAAACTATATCGCCGACATTTTTTCTGATATCAGTCATATGGAGGTCACGGTCATCTATATAGACAACCCGAGAAGGGCATATATCAATTCCTTTTGATTTCAGGGTTTCCATTAATTTAAGAAGCCGCTGGTCCTTGTCAGGCGTATGGTCTGTAGAATTGTAATCAAATAAATCTGCTATCCCAAATTCATTCAGTGCTTCCATAGCATAATCCTTCCTGTTCCAGCTGAGGCTCGTTGTAATTGCGCCATTTGCCCTGGCCCATTTAATAAAATCTATGGCCTCATCAAACATCGTAATAACAACATTTTCATTATTTTTAATGCACCTTTCATTTATTCTGGTATATGGTGGATTAACGCCAGAAATATTCAGATTGTCCCATACAGTACCATCAAGATCCATTGCAAGAACCCAGGGTTTGATCATCGATATTGTATTACAATCGCCAATTAAATTTATCGTTTTTCTAAAAGCAGCATAAATTTTGATAGATTTAAGGCATTATAGGCAGAAAGTTTTTTGATTGCAAAAAACTTTACAAAAAAGGGATAATATAAATCACATAGGCTGATTCATTATATCATGAATGAAATGAAAATATCGGAGGTTAAAAATGATAAAGAATTTGCAATTGCCATGCAAATTTATAATGAAGCTTTCCCTCCAGAGGAAAAAAGGCTTGAGTCTGATATAAAGAAAAATCTGATCAGCAACAATGAAAAAATGTTTTTGGCCAGTAAAAACGGTATTCCTGTACTATTTTCAATGATGTGGCAGGTTCCTGGTACAGATTTTCTATTTCTTGACTATATCGCAGTGAAAAAAGAATTCAGAAGCAGTGGCTCTGGAAGTGAATTCCTGAAAACTATATTTGAGAGAGATTCAAATGCAGAATATAACCACATAATTTTAGAGGTTGAGGTCCCATGTAAAGGCACAAACAGGGAACAGCGGCAAAAGCGCATAAGATTTTATAAAAGGGCTGGTGCCAGGATAATAAAAGGATTTAAATATTATCTGCCACCCAGAGGCGGCAACGAGCCCCAGGAAATGATGTTGATGGTAATATCGAGGGATAGTATAAAACGCATCAGCGGAAACAAAATTCGGAATGTTGTATCACTTATTTACACGCATGTATATAACAGGAATAAGGATGATAGCTTATTGTTGGATCTTATCAGTGATATTCCAGAAAGTGTCAATCTTGAATAATTACAGTTTATCTATGCCCTCATGGACTTTGACTGCAATTCCTTTTTTATAATATTTCATTTCAATTCCGGAAACGGTGGCATGCCCAACTGCAAATAGTTTATCATATTTATTTGCCACAAGCACCTCATTGCCCGCAAGCAAATTTTCATCAAAGCCTTCAATAAATTTAAAAAATACGTTAAATCCCTTTGAATTAAATTCGCCACTTTCATCGCTGACCACAATGCGTGATTTGGGAAATGGAAATTTTTCCTTTATTATAACTCCACCAGTGATAGAAAGTGTTAAAAATCCATCGTTCCTCATTGTTGCCAGGATTCTATCGCCTCTTTTTATATTCCTTATATGGGCTGTTGCCTTTGATTTTATCACTGTGTCAGAATTTAAAAAAATTCCCTTATCTGAATTGAACTGGAATTTAAATATTTCATTTATCTTACTGTGTGTATAGCTCCTTGTTGAATGGTTCCCAATCATGCCATCTTCATAAAATACGGTATCAGGATTTATTGATTTCAGCCATGAAACATAATTTTCCATGCCATTCTTGTCATTGATGCATGAGGATACTGTCTGGCTTATAGGATATGTATTTTCTAGCTCTAATGGTATAAAAATATTATTCCACTCAACGAGGAAATTATAATCGCTTGATTCATAAAGTGATTTTATAGCGTCTGAGATCGGAATGCCATGCCACCAGTATTTAGAATTTAAAAGTACTGTTTTCCTGCCATTTGATATGTATTTTTCTGTAAATGAAATGATACGTTTCACAAAAGGGTTATTCAATGCCATTGAATCATAAAAGTAAAGTGGAGATTTGATCGAAAGGGCAGTAAAGCTATTCAGATCATGGTTCATCATTTCTATATATGCCCTGTAAAGAGATGGATGTGACCTGGACTTTTCCTCCACATACTGCAATAATGTATTTTCATATATCCTTTCCTTGATTTCTGTTATTTCGTTGAATATTGCTTTAAGGTTGTGAAGAGAAAGCAGCTTGAATTTGGTTTTATCATCTATTTTGAGGAGTTCAGCTGGCGTATATTTATTGAACAGTGGGCTCCATTCTGGGAAATCCCTTATATCCTTGAGGTTTCTTGTGCCCTCCGTATATAATAACCTATTATCCTTTGCATACTTTATATATGATGCTGAATCGAATATGTCAACCCCAAGAAGGACTGAAAATGCAAAAAACATCGGATGGCCACCGCCGAAGAGATGTACAGGCTTGGAAAAATCTGAATTGGTTTTAGAATTTATAATTATGTTTACCAGGTCGCTATATCTATATGATTCCAGAAGCGGAACCACGCCACCTATTGGAAGATATGCTGACTCTGACATTAACTGCGCTGAAAGCTTCCGGAGATCAGGATAGATAGAGCCCTGTATAGGCCCGGAGATGATATAATCTGGAGTATTGACCTCCTGAAGCCTCCTATATGTTTCATAGACAGCTGCCCTTGCTGTTTCATAGCTGTCCTCAGGCTTTGTGAATATATCCAGAATTGTAATTATATCACTTCCAATTTTTTTCTGAAATTCCACAATTTCTTTATTGTTATATTCTATATCGCCATAAACATAACTCTGAAATGTGCCTGAATCAGTCATTATAGG
>JAVYST010000033.1:0-13363 GCA_038729085.1 Ferroplasma sp.
AGTGCGGAGGGTCGGATTTGAACCGGCGAACCCCTTTGGGAATAGATTTTGAGTCTATCACCTTTAGCCTGACTCGGTAACCTCCGCTTTAATAAACCTGGTTGCTAGATATTCCCATTATTCTGTAGAGAGTATATTATTCCGTAGTTTTTAGACTTTTCGCATATAAGGCAATTAAGGGAGTTCACAAAAATTAAAAGGTTAATAACCAGTAAAATGATTAATGGTGCATGGAAATAACCATCCAAATTTCAACTGATTCATGCCAGGAATTATTTAATTCCCTTGTACAGGATAATGACGAAAATATATCAATGGAATGCCAGAATAATTCAATAATAATTAAAATTAAAAATGCAAAATTATCTTCCATATATAATTTAGTTGACGACTTTGTAAGGGATTATGAAACATTTGAAAAAATTAAAAATTTATAATTTATTCATCAATTGTAAGGTTAAGTTTTTCTGTTAGTTCTTTATATCTATTTCTTATTGTAACCTCAGTAACACCTGCTACCTCTGCAATTGCTCTCTGTGTCCTTCTTTCTCCAGTAATTAAAGATGCAATATATATTGCTGCAGCTGCTACTCCAGTTGGGCCTTTGCCTGATGTCAAATCATGGTCTATAGCCATTTTAAGTATTTCTTCAGCTCTTTTTCTTGCTTCCATAGAAAGCCTTAACTTTGAGCAGAACCTATTTACATAGTCATCTGGTTTTGATGGAAGTATATTTAATTTCAGGTATCTTGCCATTATTCTATATGTTCTGCCAATTTCTTTTTTCTTGACTCTTGTTACTGATGAAATTTCATCAAGTGTCCTTGGAACATTTGTTATTCTGCATGCTGCATAGATAGAACCAGCAACAACACCCTCGATTGATCTTCCACGAATCATGTTCTGCTTTACTGCCTTTCTGTAAATAACTGCAGATGTTTCCCTTACATCGTTTGGAATGCTAAGGTTAGAAGCCATTCTCTCCAATTCCTGAAGAGCCTGGGAAAGGTTTCTTTCTGCGGCATTTGAAACTTTGATTCTTTTCTGCCACTTTCTCAATCTGTAAAGCTGGGCTCTGTTCCTTGTTGGAATAGATTTGCCATATGAATCCTTGTTTTTCCATGATATATCTGTAGATAATCCCTTATCATGTATTGTATATGTCATGGGTGAGCCAGTTCTTGCACGGCTTTCACTCTGCTCCGAGTCAAATGCTCTCCATTCTGGGCCTTCATCAATATAACTATCATCGATTACCAGTCCACAATTAGAGCAAACGAGTTCTCCGCGCTCATAATCTCTAACGAGCTGGGAAGAGCCACATTCCGGGCATTTATCTATTTCGTAAATATTTTTTTTCTTTTCTTCTGCCATTTTAATCACCTAACATTCAACATAGATATTATCCATGTTTTCTGGTTTCTTAACTATATACGCAAGCGCATAAGGAGCCGATACAGGACCCAATATTTTTATTATTTTGCCTATAAGTTCATCCTTTTCGTTCACTATTTTATTATGAAGTCCAATGCAATCCGTAATTTTTAACAATATATTGTTATTGCTTATATTCACAATATCACATTTAGATTTCATACAGTAAAGTATATGCAAAATCACTATTTAAGTGTTTCGTAATATTATTAAAATTACCATTTATTATATTAAAAGATTAGTGCATAAACATGTATATTACAGGTTATGCTTGATTCTTATATTGTTTATCAATAAATCTTATGGGCAATATTTTGCATTAAAATATAATAATATTTTAATACTTAAAGTAATGTCTATAATATATTTACGGTGAGTTAATGGAAGCGGACGATATTAAACTATGCCCTGAGTGTGGTTCTGCACATCTGGTGAAGGATTACGATAGAGGGGAATTAATTTGTTATGACTGTGGTATAGTCGTTGAGGATTCATTTATCGACCAGGGCCCTGAATGGCGTTCCTTCGATTCTGAGCAGGATGGAAAACGGGCACGCACTGGATCGCCAATGAATTATTTAAGCCATGACAAGGGGCTTGCAACCGAAATTTCATGGGCAAATAAAGATTATTATGGAAAAAGAATACCACATAAAAACAGGGCACAGATTTACCGTGTTAGAAAATGGCACCAGAGGATAAGAGTAAGCAATGCCGCTGAGAGAAACCTTGCCATGGCATTGCAGGTCTTAAATGAAGATGGAACCAAACTTGGCATCCCCAGAGACATTAAAGAACGTGCGGCCTTGCTGTACAGAAGGGCAGTAGAAAAAAACCTTATAAGAGGCAGGAGCATAGAAAGCATAGTATGTGCATCAATATATGCATCATGCAGAATGATCGATATACCAAGAACACTGGATGAAATAGCACGTGTATCAGAGGTAAATAAGAAAAAGATAGGAAAGGCATATCGCCACCTTGCAAAGGAATTGTGCCTGAATATAAAGCCAACTACTCCATACTCTTATGTATCCCAGTTCTGCAATAAACTTGAACTTGATAAGCAGGTCATCATGGACAGTGAAAACATAATCAGGCTTGCAGGTGAGTTTGGCATATCATCCGGGAAAGGGCCGACGGGAGTTGCAGCAGCCGCAATCTACCTAGCGGCAAAGAAAAACGGGAAATCTAGGACACAGAAAGAAATAGCAGCGGTTTCTGGCGTAACTGAAGTTACCATTAGGAATAGATATAAGGAACTCGGCCTGAAGCTAGGGCTGGAAGGCATTGATTAGATCGGGGATTTTTTTGCGGCTATGGTGATGAATGCCGTATGCCCTATTATATTGTTGTCTGGCCTGGTAGCATCTTTCCTCACAAGGATGTTTCTCTTAATCAGCTCCACTGTTTCTATTACCATAAAATCATCTTCCATTGCAAGTACATTTTTTTCTGCCTGATTATAATTAGGTGAATATGTTACGATAAAACCTCCTGGTTTTATGGATTTTTTTATATTTGATATGGCATTCCATGGATCAGGCATATCAAGAATTGCTATGCTGTACATTCCAACAATGGGTGTAGACCTTACATCGCCGGTTATCGTTTCCCAGTTATTTGTATTTATAAAACGGGAAACATTTTTTCTGGCTGTATTAATATTTGATGAATTTATATCCATGCTGAAAAGTTTGCCACTATCTCCTATAACGGAAAGAACGGAATAGCTCATGCTTCCTGTTCCAACTCCTGATTCCAGTACATTCATTCCACTGGACATGCCTGTTGAATAAATTATATATGCAGCATCAAAAGGCAATATTGCCTGAGTATTTCTACCAGTAACATCTATAAAAAGGAATGGATCAGGATTTAACACCATAAATTTCTGATTTTTTATTTTAATTGAATCACCGGGTTCGTATACAAGATTTTTTGGCAAATGTATTTCCTCATTTTTGATGGTAGCTATGTTTTCCTTTTCGTTCAGAATTCCGGAGATGCCATCTGACTTGAGTATTAACATATTTGCTTATTGTTATGTTGCACTTTATTTTTTGCATACATCAATAAAGTTTTTGAATATATCATTTCCATGTTCTGTATTGTTGACTTCTGGATGAAATTGGACTGCAAAAATATCCCTGGATTTATGGTAAAAAGCCTGGACTTTGCATGTATCCGAAGATGCGCACAAAACATAGTCATCGGGCAAATTTTTAATCTCATCATTATGGCTCTCCCAGGCCACTATTTTTTCTGGCATATTAAAAAATATAGATTCCATTTTGCTAAACGTTACGATTTTTTTGCCATATTCTGGATGTATTGCACTTCCAACTTTTCCACCAGAATTCAGTGCTATGAATTGCGCTCCAACGCATATGCCAAGCACTGGATAATTATGTTCTTCAATGTATTCTTTTATATTGCCAAGTTTGCTTATCTCAGTCTCAATGCTGGCTGGCCCTCCTGACAGGACAATGCCATCAAGTTTATCCAATGCGGGGCTTTCAACCGTATTTGGATAAATTTCTGATTCTATATCAAAAGACCTTAAAGCGCGCCATTCCCTGTGTGTCCATTGCCCACCATTATCAATAACGCCGATTTTCATTTCTTCTTTATTCTTTACGAATATTTAAATCCAGCATCCTTACATGAAGATTGGATGATAAATTGCCAGTTAATGCAATGCACTGTTGAAGATTCACAGCATAAATAAACATAAATAAACTTAAATAATTTTAATATATAAGGTATAATATGACAATTTATCAGGGTAAAAGCACAAAGAAATTTACTGGTGGAAAATTACGCAGGAATCATTCCAAAAGAAGGTATGAATTGGGCAGGGAGCCATCGTTTACAAGGATAGGAAAAACTGAGAGAAGGGCAATTAGAACACTTGGAGGCAACAGAAAGCTTCTCCTGCTTAAGGAAGAATTTGCAAATATATATAACGCCGAAGATAAAACTACAAAGAAATTAAAAATTCTTACTGTGAAGGAGAATGGCGCTGATCCACATTATGTCCAAAGAAACATTATGAATAAAGGAACAATTATATCCACTGAAGCAGGAAATGCCAGAATAACATCCAGGCCCGGCCAGAATGGCATAATAAATGCAGTTTTAGTTAAATGATAACGCTGTATTCTAATTATTTTAATTCACCAACACGGCGCCTTGGCAGAAAAATTAAAGCCAAGAATGCCGAAAAGTATTCAGATGAGCGGCTTTTAGCCATATTTAAGGAATTAAAACTCAAATATGAAGTCAGGGATGCACGTTATTCACGCATGCCATATGAAAGCTCAAAAATGTTTATCCTGGATACAGATATTAAAAAATCAACTCTCTTAAAAATAATAGAAGAAAGGTTATGATTTCTTTTTAAAGCCCATTGACCTTTTCTTTTTGTACTCATAATAGCCAAGTGGATGTTTAATTTTATCACATACAGGATCATCATCCTTATAACAGAGATGGTTTGACTGCAAAGTTGCGCATTTAGGTGGTGAGTATTCCGTGCCTGATATAGCACCTGTTATATGCTTTACCTGATAAGTTGTAACGTCTTCCCTGAAATCTGGGGCGGTTTTAAATAAACTGATCATTTCATCATTATCCATACCGGCATTATGGAGAAAACTGACAAGGGTAAATCTAGCAAGATGGGCGAGATTCTGCCCATCCTTCATCTGTGTTATATACGTTTTTATGCATGGCGGAAACATATTAAAATCTACATTTCCAAGATCTACAGCATTTTTTGCCTTTGCATCTAGGTATACCATTTTTATATTTTCAATCCTGTTCTTGAATTTATTGAAAAGCTCTTCCGACTTTGCCTCATCTATGCTGTTATATAATTCATCTATCCTCGTTACGAAATCTTCCCGGAGAATATGCACAAACTGCTCCAGATCAAGATATATAATTCCATGTTCCATACGCTGGTATATCAGCCTGTATTTATAGCCGGAAAGTTTTTTATTATTGTCTATGAAGAAATCAAATGGCACTTTAAAAAGGTTATTTTCCATTTCTATGTCCAAGCCCTCAGTTTCACAGTATGAAATAATGTTTTCCGGGTCTTCCTTTCCATCTTTCATCAATTTCCTTTCAAAAACATCACGCTGGTCTATGAGAAATCTAGAAGTGAGCCCGGCTTCATTTATGCATTTTAATGCCCATATTGCTATGGCAAAACTTTTTTTGTTCATTGTCCTGTTATAGCTTTCGTTTTCACTGTATTTTTTAACAAGCCCTTCAAGATAGGTGAAGGCCTCCATTACGTTGCGCCTGTCATCTATATCGAGGGAATTGGCCAGCTCATTAATTTTTTCATAGTTTTCAATGAATTCAAAGTCCACAAAAAAATTTGGATCCAACATATTAAAGTTCTATAAGATCCCTTGTTGCTGTTGTTATTTCCTCGTAACCATCATTTTTCACTATTATATCATCCTCAATTCTTACTCCGCCAAGCCCAGGAATATAAATTCCGGGTTCATCTGTTATGGCCATATTTGCCTTGAGTATAAAATCAAAGGATGGCGACAATGCGGCATGGTCGTGGACATCAAGCCCTATGCCATGGCCCAGGCTGTGTGGCATTCTCCCCTTATAATGTTCATAAATTATATCCCTGGCAATCTTATCTATGGCTTTTCCATTAACACCAGCCCTGATAGCTGCCTTGCTTTCCTGCTGTGCCCTTTTAACAGTATTATATATTTCTTTTTGCTCCTCAGAGGCCTTTCCATATACTACAGTCCTGGTTGTATCCGAACAGTAATTATTGTAGAGCGCACCATAATCCATGACTATGAAATCATTCTTTTTCAATTTTACATTTCCAGGAGCATAATGTGGAATGGCACTGTTTTTCCCAAAAGCGACAATTGTTTTAAATGATTCTCCTGAGGCACCATTCCTCATCATGGCATAGACAATATTTGCCGCAAGCTCATATTCTTTCATGCCATCCTTGATAGTTTTTATAAAATCCTCAAAGGAATCGCTGGCTATTTTTGCAGCTTCTCTTATATTTTTAATTTCAGATTCTTCCTTTATCTTCCTTGATTCATTGATTGACTGTGACACATCTATAAATTCTTTATCAGGAATAAGCTTTACCAGCTGCTTATAAAGATCAAGTGTAAGTGATGAATAGTTCAATCCAACATTTACATCATCCTTAAATGTATTTTTTATTATCTCATCTTTTTCCGCAGAATTGTTATATATGAGTGCATCTAAGCCTGTCTGTTTTGCAGCTTCTTCTTCTAAAGCTGAAGTAATTATTGTAACTTTATCAGGTTTCACATGCAAAATCGAACCCTCAAAAATACCTGATTTAGATCCGGTAAGATAAAAGAATGTTTTATCTATCTGATTTTCTCCACCGTTCATGATCAATATTGAATCTACATTTCGTACATAATCGAAAATTCTTCTTTCTTTCATTATTACTTATTTATATTTTGAATATAACGCTTTCGTAGATAGAAATATATTTTAGGCCATGATTTATAAGGTTTTATGTATGATACAGTATTTTCTGGAAAATTTTATTATAATGGTTCATTTTCAGATCTGGATATTGGTATTGAAAATGGCATTATCACTGCTATTAAAAAACACATAAGCTCCGAAAAAAAAGTATTGAAAAATGCAATAATTCCAGCAGGCACAGACACACATGTACATTTCCGTGATCCGGGAGAAACCGAAAGTGAGGATTTTTCTACCGGTACAATTTCAGCACTCTTTGGCGGCACAACAACTGTTTTTGATATGCCAAACAACAGAGTGAAGATTGATAACTATTCAACATACAGAGACAAGCTTGAAATAGTAAGGAGAAAGGCATACTGTGATTTTGGCCTTTATTCCATGTTTACCGGGAACAATTTTAATATTATAAGCAGAGAATCAAGCGGCATAAAAATTTACCTTGGAGACAGTACCAATACACCTGGCGGATATTCATTTAATGAGAGCGACATAAGAAATATTGATAAAATGAATATACCTGTATATTTCCATGCCGAAGATGCCAGTTGCCTTGCTGCACATAAAAAGGCTGCGCCTGGACTTAAAGAGTACTGCAATATCAGGCCCGAGAAATGCGAGGAAATAGCTATAGAAAATGCCGGCAAAATGGGCTTTAAAATGGGTGTTATTACCCATATGAGCCATTATTATCCAACAGGATATATAAAGGAGGTAACGCCACACCATTTAATGCTCAATTATGATATGCCATTGGGATCTTATGGCAAGGTTAATCCACCATTAAGATCTGAAAAAACACAGGCCGATCTCATGGATCGGTATAAGAACAATGAATTTAATATAATATCATCAGACCATGCACCACATACACAGAATGAAAAGATGGAATTTGAGTATGCCAAATCAGGCATAATAGGCGTTGAGACCAGAATGCCGCTCATGCTTGCACTTGTACAGAAAAAAATTATTTCATTTAATACATTTTACAACACGTGCATTTACAATCCCGCAAAACTATTTGGCCTACGGAAGGGCGAACTTAGATTGGGTTATTATGCAGATTTTATGTCTGTAGATTTTTCAGAAATGAAAAGGTTGAATGATTATAATCTCCACTCAAAGAATCCGGTATCACCATTCAATGGCTTTGAAACCATATTTCCAGGCGATGTGATCCTCAGGGGAGAAATGGCAATAGAAGGGCATGAACTTGTCAATGACAGGCGTGGAAAATATACTAATGAGTTAAAAAATTATAAAATTGAGTAATGCTTCAATATATCCATTATTTCATTTCCATAGGACTTTTCTGATACAAAATCACTTTTTAATTTTATATAGTCTGTAGCATTGGCAGGGCATGCTCTTAAAACATCAAGATCAAACATGCTATTATCATTATCTGAATCGCCAACAACCAGAATTTCATTATTATTAAGATTATAATGGTTTATCAGATAATTTACAGCGTAAGCCTTATCCTGCCCTGAATTCATGACATGCCAGGTAAATCTGCTATTCACGATATAAAGGCCTTCCTTATATGCCTTCTTTGATATATACTCTGGGTCTGCGCCATTCAAAAGGAACGCAACCGAGCTTTCTCTCCACATATTCGTAAACATTGGTTTTACATTGACATCATTCACCATTTTCTCCAAAAATTTAGCAGCCTTTGTTTTATCGAAAAATGAAACGATATGGTCATTTTCCAGCATAACTCCCCCATTTTCACCAAATACGGTTCCATTTATGCCAATAAAGGTTTTAAGGCCAAACATAACCGGTATCACATTTCCACTTATGAGCGATACTTTAATTCCATTGCCAATGCCCAACCTTATAGCCTCAATAGCTTCTGTAGATATCAATCGCTTCTGGTCTGTAATTGTTCCATCAACATCCAGTATTATGTGTTTAATCATTCATGGCAATATTTAATAGAATGATAAAGATTTGTATAAAATGAAGGATAGTATGCTGGTTGATATCTCAAAAGAAAGAATAAAAATGCTTTTTCAGCTGGCGTGCAATGCAGAAGATATAGATTTATCCAGAAGATATATTGCCATTATGGAAAAAGTGGCAATGAGAATGAATATCACAATTGAGCGCAATATTAAATTATTATATTGCAAAAAATGCAAATCGCCATATAAAGGAATTGGTTTAAAATTAAAAAACAAAACAATTACAGTAAAATGCCCATACTGTGGTGACATCAGGCACATACCAATAGAGAAAAATCAGTCCAATGTTTCAATTTCAAAGTAAATGTTAAAACCCTGAAGTGTTGCCTGAATTTTATCAGCAAACCAGATTGCATCATCAGCAGTGGCAGAATCAGGCCACTCATATACCATATCGTGTTCTCCCTTAATGAGTGTAAATCCAAGAGATCTTAACCTTCCAACAACTTCACTGGGTTTTGTGCCTTCGCTGTTAAATATAACTTTAAGGAACGTTCTCATAATAGTTAAATGCAGAAAGGTATAATTATTTTTCCTTCAATAAAATTTTCGATGGCCACCAGTTATATTTATCCATTACTGCCATTATAGCAGGAACAAAGAACATCCAGCTTACAAAAGTATCTATTAAAACACCAAGTGCAAGCCCAACGCCTATTTCTTCTATTATTCCAATCCCGCTGAAGTACAATGCACCGAATGTAGCGAATAGCAATGCACCAAGTGTTATTATAACGCCACCAGTTTCTATTATGGATTCACGGATGGCCAGTGTATTGGGCATTCCCTTCATAACATTTTCTTGAATCCGCGTAACCATGAATATATCATAATCAAGGCCCACAGCCAGCAACGTTATAAAAACGAATAATGGAAGGAATATTATAATGGGAAGGTGAAGCGTGTAGTGGAATATTAGATATGTAAGCGAGAGTGCCAGGATGACAACGGCCATAACCATCAATATCAAACGTATTGGAGTCATGACTGAGGCAATCTGTATAAGCAGTATAAAGAATATTGCAATTCCAAGTATAGGAACCATTTTATCAAATGAACTGGATGTAGACGAGTATGCATTATTTAAGTATTCTGAAGTTCCGCCCACATATGCTTTATAATCACTATGGCCATTAACAATTGACGGCATTTTATCAACATAGCTTGTTGACGGGTTGCTCCATGCCACGTTTGAAAGGTATACAACAATTTCGACATAATGATGATTTGCACCAACGTATGTTAATGTCTGGTTCATATATTGAGATCTATATGCTTTCGATATAGAGGTAAGGTTGTTATAGCTCAGAGCTTTCTCATAGGGATATCCTGGGCCAGATACGCTGTGAACATCGGAAGAATTCATAAGGCTATTTTCTATTGCAAGCGTCTGGTTATATTCCGTACTGTTTAATTCCGTAATACCATTATTTGTTGTAAAAAATGGAGATGTAAAATTGACCATAACATATGCAGGGTCAAAAAGGTCATAATGGAACGAACTGTTAACTGCCTCTATAGCCTGAATTCCGCTGCTTGCTGGTAGTAAGCCAAAAACATCCATATTTGTAGGCGTTGTAGAATAGAGAAACATTGCCCCAAGAGAAACAACAAGCAATATAACTATAATTTTCTTTTTATTGTGAAGTGCTGCGTGCGCTACCTTTTCCATAGTTTTCTCAAATGGAAGTTTTTGGTTTTCCTTAATTTTCGATGGCCAGAATGTTTTTTCTTTCAAATTTGCGAGTATTGCTATCAAAAATGTATTTGCTACAATTATTGTAACAACTGCAGCTATTGCATTTGTAAGCCCTGCATCACTGAAAATTGGCACATTCGATAGCCATAATACGATATATGAAATGGCTACAGTTGTACCTGATGTAAATACTGCGTGCCCTGCCCATTTAGAGGATTCTGGAATTGAGTCCGGGTTTCTTTTTCTTATCTCGCTCCTGTAACGTGAAATTATAAATACTGAATAATCAGATGCTATGCCAAGTACTAATATCAAAAGCAGAGTCGGCGTTACAAATGATATTGTTGTATGAAATACAAACTTGTATAATAAGCCATTAATGCCAGCAGCTATAACTGCCGAGAATATGAATATTGAAAATGGCAAAAATGCAGTAAGAGGAGATCTGAAAAAAAGGCCTACTATAATTATTGATGATATTATGCCAATAGCAAGTGCTATAACCATTCCACGAAGTATCTCTGATTCTAGCTCGCTGCCTGATACGCTTGAGCTGGTGAGATAATATGAACTGTTAGCAATTTTTGTGCTATATGTATTCTCTATAGAATTAACATGGCTCTGCTGTGCAGAAGTAAGGTTGGTATTATATGAAAAGATGAAAATTGCTGTAGAATTATTCTTGCTTATTAACGATGATGATACATAACTTGAAGGGATTACAGGAAGATGGTTATACGAATTATTATTTATAATTCCTGCAACAAATGCGGTGTAATTGCGCCCAGAATTATTGAGTAAGCTTTGGAGATATGGTTTGTAGTATGGCTGGTTTATCTCGAGTAGAGGATTTTCTGCCATTGTTTTGATTGTAGCATTATATACCATATTTATTGCAGTGCTATTTACTGCGGTGCCATTTAATTTACCACTCTTAGTTATTAAACTGTACAGACTCGTATTAATATTTGTAACAAACTTTGTACTGTTTACTGCTAGTTCGTCAAGAAGTGGAGTAAAATGCTTAGTTAAATTATTTGCAGTTTGCGTGATGTTTTGCTTATCTTCTGTTAAGTTATTAATTGTATACTCAATTAACAATTGTGTACCGTTTTCTAATTCATAGATACCAGGCGAATAGCCCATTAAAGTTTTATTTTCAACGGTAAAAATGCTTGTTGTGCTCTTATATCCTATATTCTGGCTTTTCAGGTAATTATCCATAGATAACTGGAAAGCCATCAGCTGGTGTTCAACAGATAAATTATTTATCGAAGTGTTATTGGATACTATAATTATTGAAGGATCAGAACTGCTGTTAAACTGTGCTGTCAGTATATCATTGGCCTTTGATGATTGTGAATTATTTGTCACAAGTGAATTTGTAATATTATAGGAAGTATCTGTGAATATCAAAGTGGCGGGATAAGCCATTAATATAAACGCAATAATCCAGAAAACCAGTACTTTTTTCTTATTTTTCTGAACGTATTTCCCTATCTTATAAAAGAAAGATTCGAACATTGAGTCCTAATTATAGTGTAGAATATAAAATTTATGAGTAAACATTTCTGTAAAAGAATTAACTGTATAAAATAAAATAGTTAGAATAAATCAGTTCATATGAATTATAGCAGGGTTAACCTTTACAGCTATTTGCAAACACTGCTGGAACAGATTCCGGAAAGGGAAATAACAACATATGGTGCCATAGCAAGAGCTCTAGGTGATTTAAGGGCTGCAAGGGCAGTGGCTAGCATGTTATATTCAGGCGAAATAGCATACAATGATTATCTTTGCCGCATAGTATACAGTGATGGAACAGTTAAAAATAACATAAATTTGAAGGAAAAAATAAAGCTTCAGAAAAGTGGGCTGGAAATTTCTGGAAATAAAATTGCCAATTTCCAGAATAAATTGTTCACAGATTTTAAAAGTGATCAGCCATTGCAGAAGCTTGCAAAAGAACAGGAATCATTAAGCCTTATTGCAGATTATAACGATCACAATTTGCCAGAAGCAGTTGCTGCAATAGACGTATCTTATATTGCACGAACAGGATATGGTGCAATGGTATTCCATAAAGGTACTGAAACTATAGTTAAAAATGCTGTGCTTCCTGTTAATTTTCCCTACATACCAGGTTACCTTGCTTATCGCGAAACACCGTTCATAGAAGAATTGGCACAGGAATTTGATGGTATGCTGCTAATTGATGCAAATGGCATGCTTCATCCAAGAAAATGCGGACTGGCAACATTTGCAGGCATTGTTACAGGCAAAACGACTATTGGAGTAGCTAAATCACTGCTTATGGGAAATATAGTTGATAATTATATTTATTATAACAGTGAGAAACTTGGTTATGCCATAAATAAACATACTATAGTAAGCCCCGGCAATGGAATTAGCTTAACATCAAGTATAAAAATGATAAAGTTATTAGGTAATGGTAAATATCCCGAATTGTTGAAAGCAGCACATAATGAGACTGTGAAATTGAGAAAGCGGAGATTGCCGAGCTAGGACAAAGGCGATGGATTCAGGGTTCATTTCCGTAGGGATTCGTGGGTTCAAATCCCACTCTCCGCATCCAGTTAATTTTTCATTTCAAATTTAATTTTATAACTCAGCGCATATACGCTCAATGCGACGGCAAATACTGTCAATCCAATTATAATCCACATATCATTATAAGACTTCATCCTATCAATTATCAATCCTGATA
>JAVYST010000033.1:13463-14632 GCA_038729085.1 Ferroplasma sp.
ACAGCAAGAAAAGTATATGATATTCCTACTCGCAGGGCCAACAGGGGCAACATTATAGCAGCCGCAGCTGCTCCCATCGGTACGCCCGCCTGCTTGATTCCCATACGTGGCAAATGTTCAGGATAGTATTTAGCCATAACCTGGCTATTTGTGGCAGGCGTAAGCAAACCGTATCCAAAGCCAATAAAGTAAAAACCGCTCAAAAGAAATGCATAATTATATGCTTTGAAAATAATTATAGACCCAACAGCCATTATTGCAAATGAAATTTTCATAGCATTCCTGTACCCAATACTATCTACGAAAAAACCGGTAAAAAACGACATCGTAGAAGAACCAATAAACAAAATGCTTGTTATTAATCCCAGCTGGGTAGCTGTCAACAAAAATTGGTTTTTTATGAAGGGGGCAAGAGGTGAATACAGCGAGTCAATAAAATTGCCAAGGGCTATGATAAACATACTTTGCAACACAGCCGGCATTCCTCTTTTTAATGATTTCATATATACCATTTAATAAACCTATTTAATAATAAAATAGTTGCCTTAAACCTCATGGAGAATAGAATCATTATATAATACAGCTATGGATGTGGAAATATATGGGTATGGCATAACATATTTAAAAAACTTTTATTTTTGATTATAATTATTCAGGCCAACAAAAGGTATCCAACTATTTTTAAGGAATGTAGTATAAACATTAATTTAATGATTAAATAATATTATTTCATATACTTTTAATGGTTATTAACATACTAGCAGATGAACTGTCTGAGATGATAAATAAAAACGAATGTGTGGTAATTGATGTTAGGGAACCATCTGAATATGAAAGCGAACATATAGAAAATTCCTTATTGATGCCAATGTATGATATATTTAAAGATGTAAATATTGTAAAAAAATATAATGGAAAAAAAATTGTTTTAGTTTGCAGTTCAGGGCATAGAAGTTATTATACTGGAAAATTTATTGAAGAAAATGGAGTTGAAAATGTATATAACCTTTACAATGGAATTTTTGGATGGGAAATGGACGGCAAACCATTAATTTAAATCTTTTTTAATAAATACTGGCATCCTTTCCATCTCAGGCCATAGAGTTTTTTGCTTCACAGAGTGGCTACTCGTAGGCCTCAGGCTGAAGTTCTGCCTCGTGATGCATTCA
>JAVYST010000034.1:0-7337 GCA_038729085.1 Ferroplasma sp.
ATTAATAGGAATCTGAATGACCTGTTTACCACACTGGATGAATCTGAAAACATATAATTCTATATTATTTACCAATATATTATTTATTTGTTTAATGCATTTCTGATGTTTCTATTTTTAATAATTTTAACTGCAAAGTATATTATAATTACAGCCGCTGCAATAATGCCGATGTATGAATACTCATTAAAATATTTTAGCAGGATTTTCCAGTGGGTTCCAAATAATATACCGAGATAAACAAGTAAAATATTGAATATGAGATCACCGGTGAAGGTAAAGGTGGAAAACTTTTTAAAATCCATTTCTGCAATTCCAGCAGGTATGGAGATGAAAGTTCGGAATACTGGCACAAATCTGGTTACAAAGACAGAAAATTCACCATATTTATTAAACCATAATTTGACGTGGCCAATTGTATCATTTTTTAGAAGCAGATATTTTCCATACTTTATTATAAATGGATCGCCACCGTACTTGCCAATGCCATAGGCTATCCATGCTCCAGCCAGATCTCCAACAGTACCGGCTATCACAATAATTGTTACCGATATATATGGATTGAAAGGCAGCATTAAGCCATAGAATGCCAGATATCCAGAAAAGGTCATAACAACTTCTGATGGTATTGGCAGCAGCATTCCCTCAAGCAGCATAAGAAAAAAAACTCCAGTTACGCCTAATTTTATTATAATAACTTCAACGAATTTTATCAGTTCAACAGTGATGCTGGAAATTATGCTCAATTGTACCTTTTAGTTATTAAAATCCTCTTTATAATACTTATGCAATGCATGAAATGATTGATCTTCTCCAGTAATTTATAGCTTCTATTACGAATGGCATATGCCATAATAGCAAATTATTTCCAGCGGTTTTACTATAGCCTGTGCTTTTCATAACCAAAATAGATTTATTCAACTTCCTATTAACAGCATATGAAAAAAATACTTGTTGCTAGGCAGCTTCCTGGAGATTTTTTAAATAATCTGGATGGTTTTGACATACATTTTTACGATGGAAAATCTGACGTACATGCCTGGCTTATTAACAATATAAAGGATGCTGATGGAATACTGATAACACTGAATGAAAAGATAGACAGGGCAGTAATTGATGCTTCCAGAAAATTAAAAGTAATCAGTACATTCAGTGTTGGATATGACCATATTGATGTGGATTATGCGAAATCAAAGGGAATAGAAGTAACCAATACGCCAGAAGTGCTTACAGATGCCACGGCAGATCTGATATTTGGCATTATGCTTGCAGCAGCCAGAAGGATCGTTGAAGGAAATGAATTGATAAAGAACAATGAATGGAAAACTGGCTGGAATCCATATTTTATGCTTGGATCAGAAGTTCATGGAAAAACAATTGGAATATTAGGCATGGGGCGTATCGGAAAGGCCGTCTTAAAGAGGGCAACTGGCTTTGGCATGAAAATTATTTATTATAGCAGGCATAAACATGACGTTGATGCTGAGTATGTAGAGCTTGATTATCTGCTGGAAAATTCTGATTTTATAATTGTTGCACTTGACCTGAATAAGGAGACTTATCATTTTATTAATTCAGATAAACTATCAAAGATGAAGAATACTGCATTTCTGGTAAATGGAACGCGTGGGAAAGTGGTTGACCAGGAAGCACTTGTAATTGCCCTTAAAAATAAGATGATTAAAGGAGCAGCCCTTGACGTATTTGAATCTGAACCAATAAATGCATCCAGTGCAATTGCATCGCTGGACAATGTTGTATTTACTCCACATCTTGGCAGTGCAACACTTGAAACCCGGACAAAAATGGCCGAAACTGCTGTAACTAATTTAGTAAATGTATTATCTGGAAAGCCTCCATTATATAAATTATAATATTATTATACAATAAGGATTTATGGACAGCAGGGCAATAGTTTTGATCTCTGGCGGGCTGGACTCGCCAACTGTACTGGCATATGCCATGAAGCATGGATATAAAGTATTTCCATTAAGCTTTGACTATGGCCAGCGGCATCGGAAGGAATTAATCAGTTCTAAAAATATATGCGATTATTATAAACTAAAATTAAAGGTTATAAATTTTAATATGCAGCAAATAGGAGGTTCAGCCCTTACAGACAATATAGATGTCCCAGATCGTGGCCTTGCAGGAATAAATGGAGAGATACCACTAACATATGTCCCTGCAAGAAATACGATATTTCTCGCCATCGCCGCTGGTTATGCAGAAACTGTTGGTGCTGAAACCATTTTTATTGGGGCAAATGCTATAGATTATTCTGGATACCCAGATTGCAGGCCAGATTTCTTTAATTCAATGGAAAATTCACTTAACCTGGGCACAGAATTGGGGATCAAAAATGGCTTTAAAATCAATGTGCCACTTCAATACCTTGGCAAATCCGATATAATAAAGCTCGGAAGAAAACTTGGCGTTCCATATAAAATGACATGGTCATGCTATAAGGGCGAAGAAAAGGCATGTGGGAAATGTGATTCATGCATTCTCAGGTTAAAGGGGTTTATGGAAGCGGGTGATACTGACGATATTGAATACAGCTATTATCCGGATTTTTACAGGGAGTATTTAAAAACAATTAAAGGTGGCAATATTTAATTAGGGATATACAATAATATATAATGTTTCCAGCTGAAAGAATGAGGAGATACAGGATTAACAGCACAATAAGGGATATTTTTAAGGAAAGTTCTATAAATAAAGATAAGTTAATAATGCCTATTTTCGTCGATGAAAATGAAAAAGGCAAAACTGAAATCAGGTCAATGCCTGGCATTTTCAGGTATTCCATTGATGAATATGAAGGCTATATTAAGCATCTGGACAGTATTGGAGTTAAAAGCATACTTCTTTTTGGCATTCCAAAAAATAAGGATTCATGCGGAAGTTCATCATACGATAAAAATGGCATTGTGCAGCAGGCCATCAAGATCGCAAAAGCCAGTACATCAATGAATGTCATAGCAGACCTGTGCCTCTGTGAATATACAGATACAGGGCATTGCGGAATAATAGAAAATGGATACGTAGACAATGATAAAACGCTGGAAATTTATGAAAAGGAAGCTATCAGCTATGCAGAAGCAGGAGTTGATATAATAGCACCATCTGGCATGATGGATGGCCAGGTTGGCGCAATAAGAAGGGCACTTGATAGGGAACATTTTATAAATGTATCAATTATGGCTTATAGTTCTAAATTTGCATCAAACCTCTATGGCCCATTCCGTGATGCAGCCGATTCAACGCCACAGTTTGGAGACAGGCGAAGTTACCAGATGGATTACTCAAATGGCAGGGAAGCTATGAGAGAAATAGGTCTTGATATAAGTGAAGGGGCAGATATAATTATGGTCAAGCCGGCTCTATTTTATATGGACATAATTAACCAGGCACATATGGCTTACAGGCTTCCTGTGGCAACATATATGGTCAGCGGCGAATTTGCCATGATTAAAAATGCAGTCAGTGCAGGATTGCTCAACAGCGATGTAATTGATGAGGCACTCACGTCACTTTTCAGGGCTGGTTCTGACCTTGTTATAACATATTTCGCTGAGGATTATATAGCTGGCAATATTAAGGGAATGCATTCCAGATGATAATTGATAATCAAGGGCAGATTTATTTTATGAAAATACTGAAAAATGAAACGTGCAATATCTGAGGCACAGAAATTGATGCATATCAAGAGCTACATCGTTTATAAAGCATAAATATCTAAATATTTTATTTTAGCAAATGTCCATGACAAAAACGGCACTGTAAATTTAGATGAAAGCATAGATATAAAATTCAGGCAGGCTGTATTAAAAACATATAAAAAGGAAAGGAAGCATAGCCATGTTTACCCGGGACGCATTTAAACAGTTAATAAATAATATAAATATAAAAACGCATATGTTGATTTATTAAATAGATTTAACAGGATATATGATCCTGGCGGAATCGTATATAATGCCAGCGATGAACTGTATGGAGATAGAATTTTATTTCGAAGCAATATTCTGGTGTATGCCTCTGTCATGAAGCTAAAAATTAACTGGAGTTGTAACCAATCAGGCCATAGATGAATTTTTTCTGTACTTGCACATAAAGCAAGAAATAAAATATTAAATATTGAGTCATATGCAATAGTAAATGATTTTATAAATTACCAGACTATCATGGTTGCTGTTGTATATGTTATTATAAATGCTACTATGATTCCAAGGAAATCTGCTATATAAATATTTGATCTGAAATATAATGCTGAATAGTATACAGCAAGATTGGCGATAAAACCAATCAAATTAAAGGCATTGTATTTCAACAACCTGTAATAGAAATGTGTTCTTCCCTTGAATGTAAATTTATTATTGAGTACAAAATTGTATATGATAGAAATTTCTATGGCCGGTATTATGCTTAAATCGCTGCCAAGTGGTTTATGGAGCAGCAGTAGAACTAATTCGTTAACAATTACGCCAGTAATTCCGACGATCACATATTTCAGCATGTTGCCTTTTCTGAGTATAATGTCAATGAACTCTTTGAATCCTATTTTCGGAGTGCATTTTCCATTTACATTATATAATTTATATGTAAAATCCCTGTTTTTTAAGAGTATTGAGTTTGCAATAACATTATTGTAAAAATTATCTGGATTAATTCCCATTGATTCAAGATAGATATATGCATTTTTAGAGTAAATCGATGCACATGGAAGCATTTTTCCCCTTTTAACTGAAAGTGAAAGTTTTATTAATATTGCATATATGGATTTTATTATGCTCTTTTTGCCATTTATTAAGGCTATATCAAAATCATTTTTATAAAGGTCTTTCAATATTCCATTGATAAAATCATTGTTGAAAGTGGTAAGTGACACAAATACGTAATCAAATTCGGCACCATCAGTGATTTTACCTTTTAAATATTTTAAAATCATTTAAGAAGTAATAATACCATAGTTTTTATTTTTATTGTTGATGAACTCACCTCCCAAAACATGACTAAGGAAATTATTTATTATATGTATATATTCCATGCTATAATGAAAAAAAATGATCTTGCCGGTTCTACAATAGTAGTGGATGGGAGCAATGTTGCCCAGTATGGGGGGCAAAAGCCAGCATCCTTCATGCACATTAAAAAAATGCTTGAAACACTTAAAGAAGACGGTGCATCTAAAATAATTATAATATGTGATGCGAATTTAAGGCATATAATAGATGATAAGGATGCATTCAATGAAATGCTTGCAACAAATGAAATAATCATGTCACCGGCAGGAATAAAGGCTGACAAATTCATTATAGACTACGCAAGGAGAAATAATGCATTAATCGTAACTGATGATAAATTCAGAGAATATAAAACAGATAAATGGGTTTCAGCGAATATTGACAAAATAACCATTGGTTTCATGTTCATAGAGGATGATTTAATCCTTGAAGCTGTGGATTCTCATTCCATATCAATAAACGAGAAAAAAAAGGAAAAAAAGAAAGGCTGGCATTTATTCAGAAAGAACTGAACTTTCTATATAAATATTTCATGCTATTATTAAAATATGATATTTTTATAAATTCTCAAATATTCAAGTTAATACGGAATAATATTATATATGCCTATTCAATAACCAAAAGGAGATAACCTCGTGAAACTATATTAGTAAAATAATGCTGGTAATAGATGCCATTATGATCGAGGATATTTTCACCGTAAAGAAGGTGAATCATAATGGAAACAGAAATTAACAATAGAAGCCCGATGGGTTCAGTTCTTGAGGCAGATGGAATTTACTTTTCATATGATAATGGATATGATGTTTTTGAAAATATAAATATAGAAGCGGATGCGGGCAAATTCCTGGCAATTATTGGGCCATCTGGTATTGGAAAATCAACACTATTGCGTATACTTGGAGGATTTTTAAGGCCTGATAAGGGCGTAGTTAAATTAATGGGCAAAATTCTTTACGAACCAACGCCGGAACTGGCCCTTATACATCAATCTATAGTTACATTTCCATGGATGACAGCCCTCGATAATGTTATGCTTTCTATGAAAACTAAGGAATTGTCCAGGGAAGAAATGCATAATAAGGCTATGGAATCACTTTCAAGGGTAGGGCTTGATGGCTTTGAGGATCTATACCCGAAGGAAATGAGTGGGGGAATGCGCCAGAGAGTGGCAATTGCAAGGGCTTTTGCGGCTGATCCCTATGTTTTTCTTATGGATGAGCCATTTGCCCATCTTGATGAACTCACTGCAGAGGGCTTAAGGCAGGATATCTATAATATATTATTCAGTGGAGATACGCCGCTAAAATCCGTTATAATGGTATCACATAATTTAACAGAGGTACTGGAACTTGCAGATGAAATATATATATTGAACAATATTCCTGCTACAGTGGTTGGAAAAGTACAGGTAACAATGAAAAGGCCAAGGAATCCAAGAAGTGATGAATTCAATGCAAATTTAGATATGCTTTATAGTTATTTGACACCACCGAGGAAAAAGAAATGAGGTGTAATCATGAATGCTATTCTTTTAATAATACTGGCCGTGCTTGCGACTGCAGGAAGGGTAATTGGGCTGATTATACTCTCTATAATTTCTGGATGGTTTCTGGCATACGCCTCAATAAAATCGAAATTCTTTGAGAATATCTATATTATTTTTATAGAGATATTTGAATCAGTTCCTGTCATTACTTTCTTTCCAGTAGTCCTTATAATATTTATAACCAGAGTGGGTGGATCACTTGGCGTTGAGCTTGCAGCGGATTTTCTCGTTTTTACAGCAGTTGTATGGAATATATGGATGGGTGAGTACCAGGCATTTAAAACTACTCCCATGGAAATGGTAGAGGTGGTTGAAAATTCAAGATTTGGGCTTTTTTCTAAACTGCGTTACCTCTATATTCCATTTTCAGTTCCGAGAGTTGCAGCTAACTTATTTCCAAGTGTATCAGACGGTTTCTTCTATATTACAGTCAGTGAGGTATTTGAGGTTGGGATTCATACATACCAGACATTTGGAATAGGTTCTGTACTGGACGTTTTTGTTGCAAATGCCCAGCTTTTTTATATAGAGATGTCACTGCTTATACTTGGCATAGCCATTGTTGCAATAATTGTGGTATTGAGGGAATTCAGCAAATATGCGGTTAGCAGGTACGCACTGGACAGTGATGCCCCAGTTTTAAAGAGAGGAAGATTAAATTTAAGGGAAACCACAAGAGTATTTGCGGTTTTATCAAAAAATCCCCTTGCAAGATTGTCGCATTATTACAAATACAGGGAGAACAATACTGGACAGGAATC
>JAVYST010000034.1:7437-14273 GCA_038729085.1 Ferroplasma sp.
CAGTTTTAAAGAGAGGAAGATTAAATTTAAGGGAAACCACAAGAGTATTTGCGGTTTTATCAAAAAATCCCCTTGCAAGATTGTCGCATTATTACAAATACAGGGAGAACAATACTGGACAGGAATCATATGAGAAGAAGGAAAAGAAGCAGAAGCATTATAAATATTTATATGCAGCCATTGGAATAATTATACTTGTAGCATTGTTTTATGGTGCTATATCATTAATTGTTTCTGTCAAGTACTCTGAATGGCTCACATTATTCGGCAAAACCCCTTACCTGCTTACAGGCCTTGGATATGATTATTTACGGGTTTTAACAATACTTGTTGTTTCTATGGTAATTGCTATTTTCCTGGGTTATTACCTTGCTGTTAACAGAAAAGCTGAAAAATATGGCATACCATTGATACAGACTCTGAGTGCTTATCCGGCTCCAATTTACTTCCCATTCTTATTTATATTGACAGAACCTTTCATCTTTCATATCTTCGGGCTTTTCACAAACGAACTCTATGTTTTATCTCTTGGCTTCGTGAGCACATTTTATTATGTGTTTTATTCATTCTGGATGGGTGTAAAGGCCATGCCATCCGAGTACTGGGAGATAACAAGAAACTTAAAGCTGGGCTTTTTTAAAAAAATGCGTAAAGTGATAATACCATCCACTTTCCCATATCTGATCAGTGGGATATCGTCAACAATAAACAGTGCATGGGGTGGCCTCATGATAGGCGAATACTGGCCAGATATATATGGAACACATTCATTGACTGTCCATGAAGGCTTGATGAAAACTATAGATGTTGCTACAGCATCTGGTGATATTGCCCTGGCTGCATGGGGTTCATTGATATTCGGTATAATAGTTGCAATATATTCTGTGCTGTTTACAAGAAAAATGATGGATCTGGCACAGAAAAAATATGTAGCAGAAGAAGGTGTATATGCTGCCTGAATTACAACATTAATATTATAAAGATAATATGTATATACTTCCATGGATGTTATAGATCCTGATGCACGAATAGCTGATCTGGTTGGCCTGCTTTATGTGTTAAATAATATTTTTGATGGGAAAACCGATCTATATCGGCTGGAGAAAGAAATGGAAGTAGACCTTGATGATTTAATGCCCATTGTTTATACTGCAGCAAACCTGGGCCTTGTAAATGTAGAGTCAGGTGATATTTCAATGTCAAGTACAGGTGCAGAATATGTGAAATCTGGAATGATACAGAGAAAGAAAATTATACGAAATTCACTTAGAAATATCGAACCTTTTAAAACTGCCATATCCATGAACTCATTTACTCTTGATGATTTAATTGACAAACTTAAAGAAAATGATGTGCCAACATTCAATAATCCTGAAGGCAACTATGACCTAGAAGTCATTCTCATTGAATGGGGAATATATTCAAGGCTTTTAAAAAAAACAGACGAGGGTTTTGAGGTAATATCTTAACACAAATTTTTATATTAATTGCCAATAAAACCAGGCTCGCTTGTGATGGAAAAACAGCAACAGGGCTGTATTCTTTGATTTTTTCCAGCGAATTTTTTGCCTTACCTATGTTTTCTGCAAACACATCATCTGTGATTGGCTTTCCATGCCTAAAAATTGCTGAATCGCCAATGAACAGCGCATTTTTATCCTTAAAATAAATTGATACATTGCCTGAGGTATAACCTGGCTTGCCTACAACTTCAAGATAATCAGGTTTCATTCTATTATAGAGTAGACATTTTTTACAGCATTAAATTGCAGGGCTTTAATTAAGTTTTTGGAACAAATTATTACATATATGGGCATCTATGCAAATAAATTTATCAGCCAGGATTCATAAATATACGAAGCCATATAATAAATGAGGGCATTTTGGTTTAATATGATGAGATCATTCAATAAAGAACAAGCATCAATTCTTTCACTCGTATCCCTGACCATCGGGCTCAGAACTCTCGGGCTCTTTATGGTTCTGCCTGTATTTACGTTATATGGAGAAAAGTATACTGATTCGTATCTATTAATCGGGTTTGCCCTTGGTGCATATGGCATAACAATGGCCATATTTCAAACTCCTCTTGGAAGGCTATCTGATAGGTATGGAAGAAAGTTAATTATATCTATTGGAGTTGCCACCTTTATTATTGGCAACATAATCTGTGCATACCCAGTAAATATTTATGGATTGATATTAGGCAGGCTCATTGAAGGGGCTGGAGCCGTCAGTGCTGCTGGAATCGCCCTTATACATGAAAACGTTCCAACAGGCAGCAGAAATATAGCTGATGCAATTATAGGCATCGGAATTGGATTATCTTTTATGCTTGGCGTGGTAATAGGCCCTATTTTAGCAACAGCCTTCAGCTTCTCTTCTTTATTCATTATTGCTGGCATAATTGGAGCAATTTCATTAATTCCATTATTTAAAATACACGAAAAGAAAAAAGTGAAGATGTTCAGAGAAAAGCATAGAATTGATTCACGCCTTGCGGTAATTTCAATAATCGGCTTTTTTATATATTTTTATATGATTGTTTTTTATTATTATCTGCCAATTTTTTCATTGAAATATTTTAAAGTAAGTGATTTCTATGAATTCCTTATACCTATAGTGTTTATTGCTGGCATTGTTGGATTAGCTATTGCAAGGCCGGCAGATAAAAATAAAACAGTATTATTTTCACTTGTATCGCTGGTCGTGTTATTTATCAGCGTTCCTTTATACTTCCTTAACACCATGGTAACCAACATAGATTATTTTGGATTGGGCATAGTTGCATTCTTTTCAGGTTATATAATCAGCGAAATAGTATTCCCAACTCTGGTTACAAGGCTTGCACCTGAGGGAAGCTATGGTGGCAATTTAGGATTTTATACATCCATGCAACACGCTGGTGTTTTCCTTGGTGCTGTTGTGGCCGGGCTTCTAATCATCAATATAGACAGAGACATTGCTATTCTATTGCTCATAAGTTCTGTATTCATCTTAAGTATAGTTTTGCTTTATTCGATTACAAAATTCAGGGAAATATATCTGTTCAAAAATTCTTCAAAATAAAAATATATTAATCAATTTGTAGAACATGTTAAACAATTTATAATATAAAATATGGCATATTATATGTATCATTATGAAAAAGTGGATACTGGTACTTGTAATAACGTTGTTAATAATTGATCCGCTCTCTATGCATATAATAATTATGAAAAGGAGGCTATGACCTATAAAACTTTCACACAAAATGGTGATAAATAATATCAAAAGAAATAAATGTAAATTCTGATTCTTATATAATATCAATATCTAATCCAACATCACATTCTGCCCTCGTAAGGGAAAAAACGTATATAAAATAACTGATGAACAGGCTCTGGCAAATTACAGTCTCCCAACGTATACAAGTTTTGGGAAAGAATTTCGAAGTTTTAAATAAATTTATTTTTACTGCTAAAAGATGAAAATAGATATCCATATTTGTATATTAGAAACAATTTAAATATTATTTAAAAATGGTGAAAACACGAGACAAGAATACAGCTATGCAAAATTAGGGGTAATGGCCATGGTTATCCTGCTGGCGATTCAATTCGTTCTGGGCATTTATATAAACCTTTACGTCGTTTTTCCGCCATTAAACACTGTAATGCATGCACATGCGTTTCCATCAAACTATATTGCAGTTATGTTTCACATGCTGATTGGATTTTTAATGCTTATAGTCTCATTTATAATGTTGCTGCTTGGTGCCAGGATAAGGAATGGCATACTTATAGCAAGTTCTTCAATAGCATTTGTATTTGTGCTTGTAGCAGGAATTTCTGGAATTATGTTTCTTTTCAATGAATATTCAATATACTCTTTTTTGATGTCAATATCATTCATGATAGTTGTCGTTGCAGAATTTTCATACATGTATCAACTTTCTGTGCTGAACCACAAAGGGGCAATATGAAGTGGGCAAAAGATAAAATTATAGATAGAGATAAAAACTATAGAAAATCTTTTATTACTCTGGCTACCATTTTTACTATTGTTCTGGCACCCTCGGATATTTCAAAATCAGTAGCTGAACCATGAATCATCCCCAAACCACGAATTCCAACAGCCATAACACCTGCACTCCTGATTTTTTTAATATATGTTTCTTCTGGGTCTCTCAAAGGATCATACTCATTGGAAATTAAAATTGTGCTAGGAAGTTTGCTGAAATCTGCTGCAACAATTGGAGAAAAATAGGGATTTATAAAATCATCCATATTCTTTGAATAGAGTTTTCCAAAAAACTCAATCATTTTTCCAGTAAGAACATAGCCGTCAGAGTATTCCATAAATGACTTTGAGAAGTTATCCGGAGCAAGGCTTGGGTAAAAGAGTACCTGAAGAGATGGTTTTTCTGCACCAGTATCGGCACATTTCTGTGAGAGGGCAGCACAGAGATTCGCACCCGCACTATCGCCAGCCACAGCTATTTTGCCTGTGATGCTGAATTTTTCACGATTTTTATTTATATAGCCGAACGCTTCAAATGCATCATCAAATGCTGCAGGGAATTTATTTTCAGGTGCAAGCCTGTATTCTATTGATATTACAGTTGTTTCTGATTCATGTGCGAAAAATCTGCAGAAATTATCATAAGTTTCAATATTGCCAAAAAGAAAACCGCCACCATGGAAATATATTATAGCTGAAGATGAATCGTTATCATCATAAACTCGTGCGTTCAATGTATGATCTTTAAGTTTAATTTTAATATCTTTGATATTTTTAATTGGGATTTTATTGCCCTGCATGCTCAGTGAATTTTGGTCCAGAAAATTTCTGATCATCTTTGGGTCCATTTCACTTAAATCTGCTGCGTTTTGAGATAGTTCAATTAATGCTTTAAAATCTGGGTCTACCATGATTCTTTAAATTCAAATTGTTATTTTAATATATTGTTTGTCCAGCATATAGTGATATGAATTTCCATAACCTGTATCCTGATTTAATTAAAAATTACGTATGGGTTTTTTATATTATATGCGAATAAGCTTTTATGGTATCTAGAAAAATGAATGATGATGAAAAAGTATATGGGACGTATAGCAACAGAGATTTCGGTAAAGAAATACCGGCATACAGATTTCCAGAAAACGGGATGCCAGCCAGAGCAGCATATGAAATGATACATGAAGAACTTAACCTTGATGGAATACCTGAACTTAATCTTGCAACATTCGTTACAACATATATGGAACCTGAAGCAGATAAATTGTTTATAGAAAATGCACATAAAAATTTTATTGATAGTTTTGAATATCCTCAGATTAAAAAGGAAGAAACAAGAATAGTCAACATACTTTCAAGGCTTTACAATGCACCAGAAACCAGTGATTTTGCCGGGACATCAACTATTGGTTCATCAGAATCTATTATGCTTGCACTGCTGGCACATAAATGGAACTGGAAAGCAAGGATGGAAAAGGCAAAAAAGAGTTATTCTTCACCAAACATTGTATTTGGTGCAGATACACATGTTGTATGGGACAAATTTGCAAAATATTTTGATGTTGAACCAAGAATTGTCCCACTGAATTCTAAAACTTTGGTGGCTGATCCAGATGAATTAATAAAAATGGTAGATGAAAACACTATAGCCGTTGGAGCTGTACTTGGAACAACTTTTACAGGAGCCTTTGATGATGTGGAAAAAATTAATTCATTGCTGGAGAATTATGAAAAAGAGCATGGAACACATATTCCAATACACGTTGATGCTGCGAGCGCAGGCTTTGTAACTCCATTTATAGAGCCAGAAATGAAATGGGATTTCAGATTGAGCCACGTAGAGTCAATAAATGTATCGGGCCATAAATTTGGACTTGTTTATCCGGGGCTTGGCTGGTTAATATTCAAAAACAGAAGCGATCTTCCAGAAGACCTTATCTTTTATGTTAATTACTTAGGAGACGACCAGCCAACCTATACGCTTAACTTTTCAAAAAGCGCATCAAACATTGCCTCTCAGTATTATAACATTATAAGGCTTGGAAAATCAGGTTACAGAGCCATTGTTGAAAATATGATGGAAAATGCAAAATACCTTGCAGGCAAATTAGAAAGTATGGGTATATTTACAATTGTTAGCAATTCACAGCATATACCTGTTGTGACATTCAAATTAAAAAATAAAATGGATTATACACTTTTTGATCTCTCAGCAGCATTGAGGCAACATGGATGGATAGTTCCAGCCTATTCGCTTCCGGCCAATGCAAATAATGAGATATTGATGCGCATAGTAGTGCGTGAAAGCTTCAGCAGAGATCTTGCAGATCAATTTTTAGATAATTTGAAAAGCACCCTGGCATCATTTAATAAAAAAGAAAAGTTGAGCAGCAATGTATCTCCAAGAAAAGGGCATGCGGTGTCTTAAACATTATTTAAGAATATATTTTATCTATTATTTATAATATGCCTATTCATTTATAATACAATTACTGGATTGTTCTATTCATCATTCTATTTTGCATCAATAATTTTCCGATGCAAGAGAGATAATTCTAACTATATATGATGGCTACATTCGAGACCACCGATAGCGTATTAAATCTGCTGTAAAATTGATTAGGTCCTGCACAATCCAAAGTTTATTTGATATGTTTGCAATTTCAATTTATCTGCAGTTAAAAACTTTTAACTTCATTGATTAAATGGGTAATTTTATTTATGCTTGTTCCTTTTTTCAAGTTCATTCATTATATCTTCAAGCCTTATATTATTATAAGAAAGGTAAACCAGAAGATGATAGAAAAGGTCAGCAGTTTCATATACAATTCTATCTT
>JAVYST010000035.1:0-14267 GCA_038729085.1 Ferroplasma sp.
ATCAGTGCTTATTTATGTTATTGATTATTATATCAATAAAATCCTCTATTGGCTACATATTATTCTTTATTTTATCGATATATTGAATATACCAGCACATCTGTGGAACAAATAAATAAAACATCAATGCTGATAAAGGTAACAAGAAGAGATAAAGGCACCACGAACAAATGGAAATTAAATGTGTTAAGGGAAACATTGCACCTAAGCATGTGGCATATCCTTGCAAATTTCCTGCAAAAGCATTGAATCAGGCCTGAAAGAATGATAAATTGTATTACATATATTAAAAAAAGTATAAGCAAGAATCTCTCAAAAGTAGACTGCAGAAAATATTTTTAGAATACGGGCGTTGCCAATATTAAAGTTAAATATAAATTATAATATAAATATAAAAAGGCATTGCCTAAATTGGAATGGTTGGAATTTTTATTCTACATTTTAAATATAAATTGATAATTAACCCAATATCATGCCAGAACAAAAATATATTATAAATATTGGCATTAGCCAGAAATGAATAAATGGATCAGGATTATGAGGCCGGTAAATGGTTTAATGGGCTTCTTTTCAATTTATATAATCGCATTTATTGCTGTTAATATACATATAGCTTCATATATTATTCCAGTAACATTGGGAGCTATCAGTGTATTTCTTGTTACTGCCGGAGGCAATGTGATAAATGATATCAGTGATTATGAAAGTGACAAGATCAACCATCCTAAAAGGCCATTGCCAGAAGGAAGCATCAGCAGAAAATCAGCATATTATTTTTTCTTTTTTCTTTTTATTGCAGCATTCATACTTTCGTTTGGCATCAATTTTTACATTCCAGGATTTATTTTACTTGCTGAATTTTTACTTGTAAGTTATGAATTTAAAACAAAAAAAATTGGCTTGCCCGGAAATGCAACGATCAGCTTTTTAATTGGCATGATTTTTTTATTTGGTGGACTATTGACCGATACATTATCCAAAATGATTTTACTATTTTTGCTTGCATTCTTTTCTAATATGTCACGGGAACTGATGAAAGATATTGAGGATGTAAAAGGAGATATAGACAGGAATACATTTCCTAAAAGGCATGGAATTAATTCAGCTAAGATTTTATCAATAATTTTTATAATTGCAACAGTTTCTATTTCAATTCTTCCATATTATTTTAAGATTTTATCGATATACTATGTATATGCTGTAATTATTGATGATATAATGTTTTTAACCACAGCCTATTTATTATTCAAAAGTGTATCAAGTGCCCAGAAGATTTCTAAAATAGCCATGATTTGGGGTATGTTTGCTTTTCTTCTCGGAGGCTTTGCAAGTTTATAAAATGTTTCTTGTTAAAGGAATTCATTATAATAAGAGAAACAGGAACTTTTGGATATCATCTAAATTGTGCCTAAAATGGAAAATATGAAAAATAGTTTAAAGCTGTTTGATAGAACATATCATTTCGGCCTATTCAGATTAACCATGGGTGTGATTTAAATGCAGTATTAAATATCAAAAAATTTGCATTGATTGGATCCGGGGTTCTATAGATAGTTTAGAATTTAAGCATGTGGGCAGAAATACCAATATACTACAATATGCAAAAAAAGTAATAATGCAAGATTAAAGCGGCAAGCCTATAATCTTTAGAGGGGGGAGGATTCCACAGGCTAAGAGGAATCTGTATTCTGGGCCTTATTTTTTTCTTTTATAATTTCAGATATTATGCTTATCGCTATTTCATTTATAGAAATTGCATTTATGTCAATACCAGCAGGGCATTTAATTTTAGAGTAATCCAGCTTATTATTTCTCTTTTTTAGCTGTTGAATATCTGAATTAAATCTATTTTTGCTCGATACTATAGCAATGTAACGTACTTTTTGCCCTGCTAAATACTCTATAAAATCTATTTCCTTTTCAGATTTTGTCAACATCAAAATATAATCGCCATCAAAATTGCTTGAAAATACATACTTCTTTCTTTCATCATTATTGATATCTATTGTAGTTATATTCATGCCAATATAATCAGATAGGTATAGAATAGATTTTAAAAGCATATCATTATCTGATTCATGGAGGATAATCAGATCGCATCGTTGTATATATGGTTCTATAAATAATTCTATAATGCCTCCGCATGTGGTATTCATGGAGTAATCACAATCCTTGTTGTCCTTATCAAGTGCAATTTTTAAATATTTGGTACTTTTTTTCTTAATTGCCTCCATCGATTCTCCCATGATTACCCTATCAAGGTTGGGGCTTCCAAGAGTGCCATAAATAACCCTATTTTCCGAAACAATAATTTTGAATCCGGGCCGGGCTATAGATGAACCACTGGTTTTTATTACATTTACAAGTGCGTAATCCTTCTTTTTTTCAATAAGTTCTTCCTGAATCGGGATTATATTATCATACATAATGTACAAACACATCATTGAATAAAAATATTGGTTATGTGAGATTTAACGATTAATTAATAGTTCATGCATAGAAGATGCGCTTATCACATCTACAATTAAATAAATATTATTGCATACAGTGGCTTCATAAACATCATATTAATAAATACTATGATACTTAATGGCTATGGTAAAAATTGCCGCAATTATTGTAGCATCTGGCATTTCCAGAAGATTTGGCAGCGATAAACTAATGTACAACTTAAATGGAAAACATATGATTAATTATATACTTCAAAGCGTATCAGAGGCAAAATTTAACCAGCGCCTGCTGATTGTGAATAATAGAGAGAAATTTTCAAATCTGGCTGGCAAATGTGTCCAAATATTTGAAAATGAAAATTATATTAATGGAATGTCATCTTCAATAATAACCGGGATTCATGAACTAAATTCTGATATTGAGGGTGCAATGGTCATCCCGGCAGATATGCCATTTATCGATTATAAAATTTTAAACTATATGATGGACATATTTGCCGATTGCAACTGTGGAATTGTCGGTATTATGCAGGGTGATATTATTATGAGCCCGATGATATTTCGAAGAAAATATTTTAAAGATCTATTAGAGCTCAGAGGCGACCATGGAGGCAAGAAAATTGTAGAGAAAAACATTGATGATTTTATTGGAATAAACATAGATAAAAAATTCCTTCTTGATATTGACACAATTCAGGATTTAAATAAAATTGGCCATGACGATAAATTGCCAGATTAATCTAAATGTATTTTATAAACCTTAATTTTATTTTATGGAGAAAAATAGCATACTTTTTAAAATCCCACTTAAAGAAGCCTATGTCAATGCTTATATTATTAAATGAAATAAAGTGTTATGTTTTCGCTGGTATCACGTTCATTTGTAACATTTTCTACGATAGTCATATTCCTGCTCAGTGCAGTACTTACATTTTTTATTATTAGAAAATATGTTTCAAAAAAGAAGCTGAACCTGTTTTACTGGTCCATGGGGCTTGTTGTATTCAGTATCGCCGTTATTCTGGAAATTCTCATGGCCAATAACATTTACTCCCGTGCGCTTATAGATATATACCTGTTTCTTGTGGCTATTCTGGTTCAGTTCCTTGCCATTGGCTCATTTGCCCTGTTTGGCAATAAAAAATACTTAAATTATTATTATATATATTCAATAATTGCAACAATTTTGCTTATTGCTATGCTTATAATAGAACCTGTTGGGAATATAATTAAAACACATATTGTTTATGGAGCCCTCCCACTTGGAATCGTTTTAACATCGTCAGCTGTTACATTTCCTGCAGCTGTATTTATAATTATAATCGCAGGCTTAAGCTATAAAAAAATACACAGTATGAAACTATTAAGCATAATAGCCGGTGTCCTTGTTGTCTCCATGGCTGGAACATTATATATTGTACAGATACCGGTATTTCTTTATTACGCCGAATTTATTGGCATTTTATTGCTCTGGATTGGCTTTATATAACTTTAAATTTTATTTGTTGCGATAAACAATTGAAGTGAATTCGGGTTCATCAAATACATGACAAAATTATTTAATATATATAGAGATGGGAGATAATGAATTTTCAATTTGAGGGAGAAAATATCAGGCGCAGGCTAACTAACATGGATTTATACCATGAATTAGAAAACTATGTTGCGGATCCTGAGCCTGAAAAAATTACCTATGGCTACAGTTATCCAATAAAAGCATTTGAAAAATTCCTTGGCTATTATGATAAATTTTATAAAATAGCCTATAACCCATCTGTTTCATTCAATACTGATTTTTCAATTGTATACAGTGCATGCATGTATTCTAAAGATGAATACAGCGATACTGTTTGTTTTGATGGCAGGGATGCTGCTGAATATAAGAACAGGTATACAGAACCATTAAATATACTCAAGAAACAGGCAGGCATTAAGGGCAGTTTCCATTTCTATGTTAAGAGGTATAGAAAATATCCTGTTGCAAAGGGCATGAGTGAATCGTCTGCAGTTGCATCAGCAACAGCAAGGAGCATAGTGAAGAATGTATTTGGAAGCAGTGCAGGGAACGATGATAGTTTTGTCTCCAGATATGCCAGGCTGGTCTCCGGATCAGGAACACGGGCCGCAATCAATGGCCCATCATTCTGGCTTTCATATCCTGGAATTATGGAAGAAAATTCATTTGCATTTAAAATTCCTCTTGACGTCAGCAAGCTTAACTATGCTATATTTCCTAGAAGCATAAATTACAAAACATCTAATGCCCATGAGGTAGCCGTAAAATCGATATTCTATGAATCATGGGTTTCAGACAAATATATAAAAATCAATGAAATGATAGACAATTCATTTGACCTGAATTACCTCCTTTCACGTTCCATGGATGATATGTTTAACCTCAATTCAGTATTAATGTCTGGAAAAAATGTAATACAAACTCCGGAAAGCATTGTACTTTTGGAGAAATTTTTGAAGTATAAAAAGAAAAACGAGGGCATATATATTACTGGAGATACAGGCCCATCATTGATGGTCATGTCTACTGATAAAAATATTTTCAATGAATTTCTCGAAAGCATAGAGGATTTCAGGATAATAGGAAGCAAACAGAAAACTGAAGAATTGATAGAAAAGGATTTTAAAAAAGAAGCAGAAGACTATTTATTCAACTTATAAGTTTTATTTTTTCTATAATCCACCGGGTTATTCTATACCATATTTTTTATCCAGTTCATCAATAAAGCTTGGCAGCTTTATTTATCGATTATTTTTAATATTTTAAGGATATCTGCATTGTGGGCCATAATAATTTTTGCCACCAATATTGGGCATCTGCAGGTTTTCCAATTATAAAGCAACTGTACTGCTTTATCCATTGTTTCGGCAGTCGATTTTCTTATGCGCCAGAGTTGATATATTTTTTAAGAGAATATTTTATTTTCATTATCATTTTTCTATTATCCTATTTTTCAGGATTCTGTTGGAATAGGCAGGGCATTCTTTATTAAGAAATCCTTTTAACATTTCTTCTAAAATGCTGTTCATAGAATTTCACATATTGCCATGCTTCCCGATGTTGCCATTGCTTCTAATGGCCTTCTGTAAATTTTAAAGGCTTATATCGTTGCTTTCAGTTACAATATCATAAACTAATATTCTTGTTTCGTACTTGATATTGTGATTATAGCCATATGCAATGGCTGCTGCCGTTGGTTCGGACATTATTCTTTTAACCGGTATTCATGCAATTCTAGGAACTTGCATCAATGAATTCCGGTGCAATCCACTGGAATATGCAGATATTGTAATGACAGTGCTTTTACCTTTCCGCCGAGGAATTTCTGGTTGCAAATTTTAATATTTTTCAATAATATAGTGCTCAGATCTATGGGCCTGTGGGAATTTCCATTCAATATAAAAAGCCGGTGCCCATCCTGTATTTAAAATCTGAAAATACATTCATTTGCTTTGATTTCCTGTGTTGTACTGAACCAATGTAAGCTATGCCTGCGCATCAAAACTATTAGAACTTTTTAAAACTTTTTGCATTCCTGATTCAGCTACTGGAATTAAAAATTGTTGAAAAACATTATTTTCCGCATAGCAATGGCCACAGTTGAACTGTTTGTTTCCAGATCTATGCCTATATATGCCATCAGCTTTATACTGCATTCTGCATATTAACCATATTTGAATTTTATAAGTATGACTATGTAAGACAAAATTTAAATATAAATATCGATTACGAGATTAGTGATATTCTAATGGCATGGTACGAGGTCATTAATGGCTCTGGCAATTCCGATTATAATAAAAAATTATACAGCATTTTGGGACAGAAGTTCGGTATATTCTATTTCAATAAAAAAGGAAGAATACACGTTTTTCTTAATACCAATACAAGATACTCATTTATAAAACAATCTGTGGAAATGGATCCAATAGATGCAATGCCCGAAATGAATCATTTTTACATATCAGGAAAGCGAAAGGATAAAGATTACTATGAATCTGGCATAGAATTTGAAAATTTCAGGGATAATCTGGAAAAGCTAAAGGAAGGGCAGGGAATAATGGCATGGTTTATTTACTATAACCAGAAAGAGAAAAAGGATGAATATGTTTTGAAGGAAGACAAATTCCTTGTCCGCATCATAATAACAGAAAAACTAGATCGGCTCCCCGGAAAGGATAAAAAAAACGTTGAGGATATAACTATAATAGATGGAATCCAGGATTCCATAAAGACACAATTATACTGGAAAGAAAAAAATGGAAAGCAAAATAAACTATATAGTGGAAAGATTCATGTTTCACCGTTCATACCTAAAAAGAAAGTGTTATACACTTATAAAGCTACAATCGAGAATTTTCTGAAGCTTGATTACAGTACTAAAGATATGAGGTTGCCTGGCACTTCACAGAAATCCGAACCCCAACAACTTATCGATTTTCACCGAGGCCAGCCTCCAGTGGAAATGGCCATGGATGAAAAAACTGAAGCTTTAACGTCACTTGTAAGGTCAGCCAAAACTGCAATTATTTATGGAAATGCTGAGAATGGGCAGATAAGCATATCTTCCAGGCTAATATCAATGGCAGGCAAGAATGGGCGAAAAGTATTGGTTTTGAACAATGTCAGATTTAATCCATTTAAGAATAATGGAATTGGGGAAATAGAGAATGATATTTCACAGTTTGATTTGAGCAGTGAATATTATAACAGCAGAATAATATTTTCAACCGATGGGGCTTTTCAACTGGCCGATAAATTGTGGAGTGAAATTCTGAATAAGGTAGATGGATTATACAATCCATTGCTGATAATCAATAACGTAAACAATATAACTCCAATTACAACCTCTGGGATGCCAAAAAATGAAAGTGAGTTCTGGAGCACTTTTTTCAGGCATTATAATGAAGGTACTGCTGGGCTGACTATTGTATTTTTGCGCTCTGGAGAGCCAGAGGCGCTCGGATTATATGTAAATACAGTGATTAAATCGGAGAACGATGGAATTGAACCAGATTTTAAAGTCGTTAAAGATTAAAATTCAAAAGATTTTCTATCAGGCTATTGATTGCCATGTACCTTTATAAATTTTATTGATAGCCTGCGTGCAAGCTCTCCATCAACCTCATTATTGTCTCCCAAAATAATAGATTCAGCAAGGCAGATATTATATTTTCTGGCTGCTTCTTCAACCATTCCTGTCTCCGGTTTTCTACATTTGCAGGCTTCTTCAGGTGTATGTGGGCAAAAAAATATCTCAGTAATCTTAATTCCGTACTGGCAAAGCCTTTCCTCAATTTTTGAATTAAATAATTTCATCTGGTTTTCAGTGTAATAACCTCTATTTATGCCAGACTGGTTTGTAATAACAATTATAAGGTAATGCATATCATAATAATTTTTTATAATCGGTATTATATCGTCATATATTCTTAAATCTTCTATTCTATAAGTATATCCTGTATCGTAATTTATGGTTCCATCACGGTCTACGAAGAGGGCCTTATTTTTCATGCAATTATATGCATTATATTAAAACTATAAAGTTTTGCAGTATAAAAAAACGAAATAAAAGCAACAATATGCTGTTCAATTCTTATATATGCTATGGAATAAAAAGGTTAAAAAATTACTGTTCTGCAAATATAAATTTGCTATCAGTATTAGCATCTTTCAATTTCCTTGGCAAAATAGATACTTTAAAACCTGCACTTTCAAGCTTTTCCTTTACAGCGGCCTCATTTCCGGAATAAAGAATTTGCATTCGTGAGAATACTCTTAGAGTATCATTATCCTCATTCAACAATTTTGCAATTGAGTTAATATCATCAATTTTAAGAACAGCAGATTTGATTTTATATTTATTTAATAAATCCTTCAAAACAATATCATTCTCCTTGCCAGCATATGTGCCATTAATCACATTCACTCTTTTTTCCAGGTCATTCACCTTGATGTTCTGGGACATATTGTTAAAGAATGATGGAGCAGGAATAGCTATAACATTTTCTGCCTCATTCAAAGTAAAATATATTGGCGAATCACCCACGTTGCTTCCTATATCTATGACATACTGGCCTGCCACTTTCAATGGGAGATACTCATCAGCGCCAAATGTGCTCAAAAAGTTATGGTTGTTTTCCATTCCGCACATAAATAACTGCCCTGACTTATATTTAAAATTCATGCAACCTGGAATTACAGAATTTTCAAATGTAAAGAAATCAAGGCTGCCCCCTTCCAGATTATTATCTATATAAAGGGAATACATATGTGTTTTCTGTTGATTCCAGAATGATGATTTTCCGTTTCTGGCAATTATCTTGATGTGCTGTTTATTTGAAATTAAATCCAGCATTACACGCATATAATTCTTATACGCTTTCTTATATCTTCTGTATGAACCTAATAAACCCATTAAGGGAAATAATACATTAGTTAATAAATTTATATTTCATTAAAATGCAACAACATTAGATTTCTCTATTAAAATATATTTTATAGCATTCTAAATTGATTTCACATATAAGCGATAAAAACATCGATTAAAATCCTTAGCACACAACTTAAAGGGCGTGCTGAGTATTGTTCTTATATAAAGCATCTCCAGATTCACTGTAATTTTAGAATAATGACAGATTTTTACCAGTAAAATCTAAAAGGCATGAATATATAAACTTTGATGGACGTTGCTGGAAAACGTGGATATAAAAAAGATCTTGGATTTATGAATCTGGTCATGCTGAATGCAATGGGGATGATTGGATCTGGATGGCTATTTGCAGAATTATATACAAGCTCATATGCTGGTGCTATAGGATCAATTTTTTCATGGTTGCTTGGTGGAGTTATAGTTCTTTTTATGGCACTTACTTTTATGGAAGTATCATCGGCATTTCCTAAGTCCGGAGGGTCTACACCTATCGGTGAATTTTCACATGGAAAAACTGTTGGCTTTATTGCCGGCTGGGGTGCATGGATTTCTGATATTATGACTCCGCCAATTGAGGCAATAGCATCAGTAACATATATATCATTTTTCATACCTGGCGTTGTAAATCCAAGTGGAGTGCTTTTGCCCCTTGGATATCTGTTTGCAGTAATTATCATGGCAATAGTCCTTATAATCAACTTATTTTCCGTTAAAACTTTTGGCAATTTATTATCCGGTGTAATGGTATGGAAATGGGCAATACCCCTTCTGGTTATTCTAACATTTATCCCATTTGCCTTCCATCCATCTAATTTTACTGCATTTGGCAGCTTTTACCATGGCTATTCTGGAATATTTTATGCCCTTGTCCTTGGTGGCGTCATTTTCTCATTTGAGGGATACAGGGCTGCCATTAACATGGCAGGCGAGGCTAAGAGGCGGGATTATATATGGAAATCTGTCATAGTTGCCCTTGTTCTTGTAATCGCTTTATATGTTTCATTGCAGGTTGTGTTTATTGGTGCAATCCGCTGGGGCATATTTGGCATCACTCCCGGTGATTGGGGAGCTTTAAGCTCATCAATTATAAGCGGGCCATTTGCCCAGGAGGCTGCAGCAGCTGGCCTGGGATGGTTGATTGTTATACTTATGATAGATGCTGTAATTTCTCCAACTGGAGCTGGGGTAAGTTATGCTGCATATCCCTCCAGAATATTCCAGTCCATGTCTGAATACGGCTACGCACCATCCCAGTTTGCACAGTTAAGCAATAAACATGTGCCGGCAAAGGCACTTGTACTTGGCTTTGTACTGGGATTATTTTTTATTTATGAGTTTCCGGGATGGGACCTGCTGATTGGAATCATAACATCAACCCTTGTAGTTGCATATATAGTTGGCCCTGCATCTATAAACATTCTCAGGAAAAGTGCCCCGGATGTTGAACGGCCATTCACTCTTAAGTTTGCTAAAGTTATAGCGCCTGTTGCATTTGTATTTACAGTTCTCGTTGTCTACTGGTCTGGGTGGCCACTGGCTGGAGAGGTTGTCTTTGCAACACTGGCAGGCCTATTTATGTTCTTATACTATTATAAGAAATTATTCGAAGTAGCAGAAGGCGAATTTGGATACGTTTTCCTTTTCATTTTCAGCGTTGTTGTATTTTCTTTAATACCAATCATATTCTTTGATGCCTATATGGAGCCATACTATGGCCTATTTTTCCTTCTGCTGGCACTTGTAGGGATCATTTATAGCTACCTGAAAATTAAATCATTGAACAGCGATTCGGATCTCATGCACGGCTTCTGGTTTATTGCAACGCTGCTTTCAGTTGAAATACTTGCAATGATTGGTCCATCACAGTACGGAGGATTAAATTACATAGTTTTCCCACTGGATTTCATCGTTGTCGGCATAATTGGATTCATATTCTATATGTGGTCACAGGTAAGTGGCAGGGAGACGGAAGCCTTAAAAAAGTATCGTGAGGAAAGGGAAATATAAATTAAATTTTTATTATAATATAGCATTGCAAATAGATTTATTTACGATTCATATATACCTTATTGATGATAATCCATAATACACTTGGCCAGGTTGATCAGGAGTTTAAGCCATTGCACCATGGAAGGGTGAATGTTTTTGTCTGTGGCCCTACAGTATATGACGACTCGCATATAGGCCATGCACGTACAAATATATTTTTTGATGTTATTGTTAAATACCTGCGGACCCGGGGATATTCAGTATTTTACCTTCAAAATATCACTGATATAGATGACAAAATAATTAAAAGGGGGCAGGAAGAGGGAATACCATATAATCAGGTAGCCAATAAATATTTCAAAGAATATCTGTCGGTAATGAATTTATTGAGAGTTAACAGCATCAATTATTATGCCCTTGCAAGTTTATATATTGACGAAATAATTTCACAGATAAAAAGAATGATTGAAAAAGGTGTTGCATATGAAACTGCCGATGGCATTTATTTCAGTGTTAATAAATTTGTAGATTATGGCAAACTTTCAAATCAGAATACTAGCCAGATTATAGCCAATGCCCGAGGAACAATTAATGAAGAAAAAAAATCACCAGAAGATTTTGTGCTCTGGAAAAAGAAAAAACCCGGAGAGCCTTTCTGGGATTCGCCATGGGGAGAGGGAAGGCCTGGATGGCATATTGAAGATACAGCAATAACAGAGGCATGGTTCGGGTCAGAATATGATATACATGGTGGTGGAAGCGATCTAATATTCCCACACCATGAAGCAGAAATTGCACAGATGAGGTCAATCAGCGGCAAAAAATATCTTGCAAGGTACTGGATCCATACTGGAATGGTAAATATTAATAACGAAAAAATGTCTAAATCCCTCAAGAATTTTATAAAAACCAGAGATCTGTTGAAAGACTATTTGCCAGAATATATACGCTTTGCATTGATAAATTCAAATTACAATACAATAATAGATTTTTCAAAGGAGCTTATGGAGGATGCAAGATATAATGTTGATAAAATAAATATATTATATGGCAAACTCGGTTCTATTAATTCTGAAAATGGATCTTTCCACATTAATAGCAATAAAAAAATAGATGAACTTGATAAAATAATGGAAAATAATTTTGATACACGTTCGTTGATAAAAAATCTGCTTGCATTTATATCAGAGGTAAATAAAAATCTGGGAAATTTAGATAAGCAAGCAGCGAGAAATGCAATGAATGTAATAGAACATGTAAATTCATATCTTGATATTCTGTACAGCCACAGTGAAAATGGCCATTTAATCAACTTATTGCTTGAATTAAGAAAACGGCTCAGGGTTGAAAAGAATTATAAGATGGCTGACTATATTCGTGCTGAACTGGAAAGCGCAGGAATATACATAGAGGATAATGGTGAACGCACTGACTGGCTGGAAAAACATTAATATTTTATAATAATTTACTTTTATGGATAACCTACCAGGGAAAGCTATACTTGTTGTGGATATGATAAATGATTTTACAACTGGCAGATTCGGCAGCCAGAACGCCATGGATGCAGTTAAAAAGGCTGAAAATGCACTGTCAATTATTCATAACATTCCAATAATTTTTGCCTGCGATGCTCATATAAAAAATGATCCTGAATTTGCTGTATGGGGAGAACATGCTATAGAAGGTACATATGGAGCAGAAATTGTGGATGGATTGAAAAAATACCCAGATTTTGTCATTAAAAAACGCCATTTTGACGCCTTTTATGATAGTGGGCTGGATTCATTGCTGAGGTCGCTCCACATTGCCAATTTATATATTTTCGGCATCAGCACTGATATATGTGTACTGCATACATGCGCTGGTGCATTCTACCGGTATTATAATGCAAAAGTTGTTTCTGGGCTCTGTGCTTCTATTGATGAAACAAAGCACCAGGCAGCGCTTGAAAACATTAAAATAAACTATGGATATAAAGCTATAAGCTATGGCCAGTTCATAAATGAACTTTCATGAATGCTAGCATAGCAAGTTTAAGATAGTGCCTTATAAGCATTGGTGCAAAGGTTGTTGTATACCTTTGCAATAGTGGAAATTAATAATAAAGAGGAGAAAAAATGGGGAAAAGCGCATGCGAAATCTCGTTAATAAAATGTAAAAAACTTTCGAAAAACATGGAACATACCAGTTTTGGTTTATTGAATAGGGCAGCTCTGGAGGAATCAAGATGAAAAAATTGATGATGGCGGGCGAGAACGATATACTCAATGGAGATGTTACAGATGTTTATTTTGATAAAACTATAGATTATTTAAAACAGTTGTCTGTAAATCCGATTGTGGCCATGGAAGTAACAACCCAGTCATCCGAATATGAATATATTAATTTTACCGGGCTGAACGACGTTATTTCACTTATGGAAAAGCATAACATCGATGTATATGCTATTCCTGAAGGTACTGTAATAAAGCCAAAGGACATTAAAGGAATTCCAGTCCCATTCCTGAGAATAGAGGGGCATTACCTTGATTTTGCAAGATTTGAAACTCCGCTTCTTGGCCTCATATGCCAGGCATCTGGAATTTCTTCATATGCTTCTATGATCAGAAAAGTCCTCGATGATATCCCATTCATTTCATTCGGAATAAGAAGGATGCATCCAGCCATCTCAGCCATGATTGATCGTTCTTCTTATATCGGTGGGGCTTCAGGCGTTTCTGGAACATTCAGTGCAGCAATGCTGGGCTTAAAGCCTGTTGGAACAATGCCACATGCCCTCTCATTGATACTTGGCGATGACATGGCATGGAAAATACAGCATGGCAATTCAGCTTTCAGGGTTTTTTTAATAGATACATTCATGGATGAAAAATTTGCGGCTTTAAAGGCAGCAGAAATGTTTCCAGATATTGATTATATAAGGCTTGATACGCCATCATCAAGGCGTGGCAATTTTCCGCAGCTTGTCCGCGAAATCAGGTGGGAACTGGATCTTCGTGGCCACAATAATATAAAAATTATGGTTTCAGGAGGAATAAAAATAGATGATATACCAGAACTTGTAGCTGCTGGCGTAAAATCCTTCGGCATAGGCACATCGATTTCATCAGCTAAGCCTGTGGATTTTGGAATGGATATAGTCAATATTGATGGAAATAATATAACAAAGAGGGGAAAATTTTCTGGAATAAAAAACGTTCTTCGCTGTAAAGCCTGCAATGCTGTTGAGGTAACTTATAATACAGTTTCAGAGAAAATATGCCTGTGTGGAGGAAAAATGGAAAATATACTGGAACCATATATTTTGAATGGAAAGGTAATGCGCAATGAAGATCTTAATTCTATACGAAAACGTTCACTTCAGCAGATTGAAAAGATACTT
>JAVYST010000036.1:0-13994 GCA_038729085.1 Ferroplasma sp.
GGAATGGAATACGAAAAACGATAATGTGAAGAGACTCATCAGGAGATTTGAGTGAAAGCAAACGCTTAAGAGAACCGTAGGGTATTGAACTTTCAATGGAGTGCTCCGGCCGGGATTTGGACCCGAGTCGGGGGATTGAGAGTCCCTAATGCTTGGCCTGGCTACACTACCGGAGCTTTAAACTATATCACTTATTTATATTTAAATATAATTTGAAAATATAATGATTCTACCAGTTCAAATATAGATAAAAAATAATATTTTTGCTCACAAAACTATTTAAGACAGATTACAGATATATAGTATATGAAACCATTTACCACTAAAATTCTGGTCATTATTATAGCTGCAGCAATAATCGCACCTACAGCATATTTTGCATATGAATATTATAATAAAACCAATGTAACACAGTTTTCACAACCTTACGCATATATGCCAGGAAATTCAACAATGATAGCCTCGGCGCATCAAAATGGAACACAGTATTTTATCTTTGAGGTTAGTAGCCAGTTTGGCATAGTAGCAAATATTTCAAGTATACAGAATATTAACAGCACATTGCATTCAAAATCAGGCATATCTCCTGAATATAGCACGTCTTCAGGCAACATTGGATTCCTTTCAGGTTCAAACGTTTCTACAAGCACATATGACCATATAACACTGTATGAGATTAAAAATGTAAATTTATCTGCATTATTGGGAAATATTATAAACTCAAACATTACTGGAATTCAGAATAACAGGACAATTAATATATATGCATATATAACATCTAACAACTATGTAGTGATAGGCGAAATAAATGCAGTCCACGACTCTATACTGGCGCATTCCAGCAATAAAACCGCCTTAAAATACAGATCATATCTGAACCAGAATGATAATATATCATTATATTACAATCTTTCTAGCATCCAGAAATTACAGTACTTGACATTAAATTCCACATCAAATATAACCACAATGCACATAACAGGCAATATTTCAGAATTTGACGCTAGTTTTATACAGAATATCCTTAATTTGACATTGGGCAATATAACACACAAAGTAACCAGAAGTTCCACTGGAATTACAATAACGATGAATGGGGGTTATAGCTATTTGGGAAACCTGATTAAAAAACTTAAATAATGTTACTGCATAGGTGTTAATATGTCAAAACTGGCAACCGTATATTTTCAATACATTAAAAATTATTACAGATCCCGAAGTTTCTTTTTAATGTTGATACTGATTCTTATTATTGGTACAATGATGTCATATTTTTCATTTAAGTATATCAATGACCTGCCCAGATTTCTTGGAGGGGCTGTTCCACCATCAATAAAAGTAAATCTATTCTATTATTTATGGACTATTGTCCTTTTATATATTCCTGTATTTGCATCAGTATTCTTCGGTTCGCCAGCAATTTCAAGTGAAATAGAGAATAAAACGGCGTATTATATTTTTCCCATGCCAGTAAACAGATACAAATTATTTATGGGAAAATATTTTGCAGCACTGACTGTAACATTTATAATTATAGCTATTTATCTTGTGATGGAGGTTGCTACACTCTCCTACCTGCTTAAGGCATTTCCATTACTGGACTTTTTACGTTCCCTGGCAATGCTTGTAATTTTTATAATAAGCATCATGGCAGTTACATTCCTTATAAGTTCTATTTTTAATAAAAATACATATGCTTACATTTCCGTTTTCGTGATTTATTATATTGTATTTGAAGCAGGTTCATTGATTGTTGAGCTTCTCTATAAGTATACTCCAGTATATTTTCTCAATGAAGCCGCCAGCACTATAGAACGATCATATGTTGATATAAATCCAGAAAATATATTTGCAACTTCTGTAAATTTTGGCCCTGCATCGAATTCAGCATTGATACTTGCAGCTTTAATTATGATAATTTATGCGGTTGTTTCCCTGGTAGGAGGATTGCTATTATTTGAGAAAAAGGAGGTTTCATAATGGATATATTCATAGATAATCTTACAAAGAAATACGGAAAAATTGTTGCACTGGATTCTGTTAATCTGGACATTAAAGATCATGGTTGTACAGGCATGCTCGGCCCAAACGGTGCAGGGAAAACAACAATGTTAAAACTGGCAACAAATATTGTTAAACCAACAACAGGAAAAATAGAAATTGATGGTGTAAACGTGACTGATTACCCTGAGAAAGCTCTCAAAAATATTGGTTCCTTAATAGAACAGCCAGAATTCTATAATTATCTCAGTGGATACGAAATTCTTCAATTTTCAGGCAAAATAAAAGGCATACCAAAGGACGAGCTGGTAAAGGAGATTAAAGAAATTGGAGATCTCACAGAAATCCATGAATTTATAAACAGAAAAACTGGTGGTTATTCCCGTGGAATGAAGCAGCGCCTTGCCCTCTCAGTTGCAATGTTAGGAAATCCCGAAATTATCATACTGGATGAACCAACTTTTGGCCTTGATCCAAAGGGGATGGCCGACATAAGAAAAATTATCAAGGATCTTTCCAGGGAAAAACTTGTTCTATTAAGCACACACCTTATCAATGAGGCAAGGGAATTGTGCGATAGAACTATAATAATAAATAAAGGGAAAATAGGATATGATTCCCGTATGGAACCAAACAGGAGCCTTCTGAAAGTAACAGCTAGCAATGTTTCCAAACTGAGAAGCAATAAGATTCTTAACTACTCCATTGATGGGGACCATTATATAATCGAAAAGGACAAAAATTATGAGAATTATGAGATCCTTTCTGATCTTCTGGAAGAGGGCTTAAAGGTTGAATATATGGAGAAGTATGATAACATAGAAGATATATACATATCATTAATAAATGAAAAAAAATTATAGATAATATTTTTCTAATAAGTATTTCTGTACTTCTGGGAATGACGAGAAACTTTTTCCTTCTAAAATAAATTTTTCGTGCATGTTGATTTTTACATATGGGATTTTGCGTTTGTCCATAAGTTTATAGATATCATTAAAACTGTTGTGAGAGTCTATAAATGCATATATTACCGGTGATGGGAGCATATCAAGGAGTGCAGGATTTATATAATTAAGGATTGCTATTCTGTGATATTTATTGACTTTTGTGTTTTTTTCAGCCTCAATCAATATATCCGGGTCATTGTTCACATGAACATAGGATCTGGATGAGTATTCCTCGAGGCTGACCTTGCCTACCATCTGTTCGGCAAGGTAAAAGCTTGAAATGCCTGCTATATTGCTGTTGATCCTGGCAAATACCTTTCTATCATCTGATATGAATGAAAAGTAATCAAAATCCGTTTCCGACATTATCTCATTTAAATTTTCACAGTTTATCATATTCCATCTCACCTTTTAATAAATTATCTATCCTGGTACCTTCTCCAACCGATTTCTCCAGCAATCCTGATACTATGTTCTGTTTCCATGCCTCCCTTATGATTTCTGTATATGCTGATTCTACGCTTTTAAAATAGCCGGCTGCCACTATTTTGCTGACAGCCTTTTCGATGGCCGGCTCCATTTTCATGCCGTTTTTATTGATTATTCCTACACGTTTGAATGATATATATTCAAGCACAGCCATCCTGATAAATTCCGATCTGTTTGTAAATGAATTATTTGTAGAAAGAAAAGAATCGATTTCCTGAAGTTCATCATCAGAAATCCTAATAGTAAGTTTTTCATTTTTTTCTATCATTAATAAGTTAATATTTAGTTATATATAAATTCATCGATTGTACGGACATTTATTTTAATGTGTACATTTTAATATAAACAGATATCAAAAATTGTTGTGTCAATACATCGTGAAATTCGATATAAATAGATATTTGCCATGGTATTCATCAAAATATATTATTCAATTAAAAATAATGTACGTTTTATTGAATTTATAAAAATAAAATAAGGTTAATATGGTTCTTTGAAATGAGTAATAATGGAATTTGATTATAATAAATTATTAAATGATGCATCAGGCGTACTGTCGAGCAAGAATAGAACAGAGGATAGGCTGAAAGTTCCTAATCCTGAAATTATTTACGAGGGCAAATCCACGATTATAAGAAATTTTATGGATATTGTAGATATGCTCAACAGAAATCCGGATGATGTTGTTAAATATTTAACAAAAGAATTTGGAATAGGTGCAAATATATCGGGGCGGCGCCTCATAATCAACAGGAAACTGAGCGAGCCTGCCATTCGTGATAAACTTAATTCATATATGTCAATGTATGTACTTTGTTATGAATGCTCTTCTCCTGATACTACAATTGAAAAGGTTGGTCGTACATATCTTCTTGTATGTAAGGCATGTGGAGCAGAGCATCCAATTAAGGCGTCCAGGGAAATTAAGGAGAATGAAGACCAGATGTCCGAGGGAAAACAATACGAAGTTACCATCGCTGAAATAGGCAGATCTGGTGAAGGCCATGCTTTTTATGGCGACTTTACAATTTATATTCCTGGCGTAAAAAAAGGCCAGCATGTGAAGATTATTGTTAAAAAGATAAAAAAGAATTTAGTGATTGCAGAAGTAGTTAAATAATGAAATATTTGATTGTCGATACAAATTCATTTATCTATTCAATTGAAAATAAAATAGATCTTTATAATGAAATAATATATTTTGACAACCAGCTTGAACCGGTTCTATTGGATTGCGTGGCTGCTGAGCTTAAAGGGCTGTCAAATGGCAACTGGAAGGCAAAGGCAGCCATACAGTATGCAACAAAATTTCACAAAATGGAATCTTCTGGCACAGGAGACAATTGCATATACAATATGGCAAAGAAGCATGGAGCTGCAGTATTGACAAATGACCGTGGCCTTATAAAAAGATTAAAGGATGCTGGGCTCACTGTAGTTATAATTTATGATAGGCGTGCCCTTAAATATTTTTGATGTCAAATTTCACCATAAAAGATAATTGTGCTGCTTGTTCTTTTGCAGCTTAGCCTCATATTATTCTATAAGTGATTTGTAATCCACTTTAAATCTTTTATATTACATAAACATAAACTATAATGGATTATAATTTATATAACACTATTAAAGTAATTAAAAAAATAGCCGGAAGCAGCAATACAGCTAAAATATCATCAAATGAACTGGCCACTATCATGAATGTAAGCCAGCAGACAGCATCCAGATTTATAATTGAGCTCGCCGCCCAGAATTATATAGAGAGGCGGCTTCAGGGAAGAAGACAGAAAATTACCATACTTGACAGCGCATTGGACCTTCTTTATGGGGAATTAAATGAATTAAATTCAATTCTAGAGATGAAACAAAATTTTGAGTTGATTGGAAATGTAACCGGCGGAATGGGAGAGGGCAAATACTATATTTCCCAGCAACCTTATATGGATCAATTTAAATCCAAAATGGGAATAGTTCCATATCCTGGAACATTAAATATTAAAATCAAACCGGAACTGGAAAATGTGCTCAGAAGAATCAGGAGTGCTTCCGGAATACATATAGATGGCTTCAGCAATAATGAACGGACATTTGGCGGAGTTAAATGTTTTAAAGGCAAAATAGATGGAATTTCAGCCTTTCTGATTTTTCCTGAAAGAAGCAGTTATACAGATATTGTTGAAATAATTTCGGAATATTTTCTCAGGGAAAAGATGAGGCTCAGCAATGGCGATGAATTGAGCATTCATGTAAGCATAGATAGATGATTTAAATGAAGGCAGTATCGCTCTTCTCTGGCGGCAAGGATTCCTTTCTGGCCTCTATGATTGCAATGGAACAGGGATATGAGATCGTTTATGGTGTTACTATAATCCCTGAAGAATATTCAATGATGTTCCATTATCCAAATGCATCCATGTCGCAGCTTGCTGCATCATTTTTAAATTTTAATATTAAATATGTACCAGAAAGCAAATATGAGAATTTCATTTCGGATTTGTCTAGAAGTGGCATAAACGCAATTATCACAGGTGCCATTGCATCTGATTATCAGAAAACAAGAATTGAAAAATTATGTTATTCAGAAGATGTTATAGTTTATTCTCCACTGTGGAGGAAAAAACAGGAATATGTAATAGAAGAACTGATACTAAGAAAAATCGGTGCAATTATAGTTTCAGTTTCTGCAGAAGGATTAACAGAAAAAGACCTTGGCTCAAAAATAGATGAAAGATACTATATCCACCTGCTGAATTTAAAAAAAGAATACGGAATAAATATTGCCGGTGAAGGCGGAGAGTATGAAAGTTTTGTCATGTCACTTGGCAATTCAAATATTAAAAACCTTAATTATAAAAAAATATGGAAAAATTCAACGGGCTATCTTTTGCTCAGCCAGGGAAATTTAAACGTTTAAATGCTATTAATGATCTCGTCGCCCACCATTTCTTTCCGGCAGTATATGCATTTCAAAATTATCGGTTTTGCAGAAACCGTTATGAATTCAGATTTAACTGGCTCTCCCGCATTTGTAATGCAGTTCTGGTTGCTGCACTTCATAATTCCCTTAAATGTTGATGGCATGTCAAGGCTGAATTTTTCTATTATTTCATAATTTTTAATGATGCTGATTGATGCGTTGGCTGAAATAAGAGAAATTTTGTCAAGTTCAAATTTTTCAAGATTTCTATTTTCAATTTTCACAACGTCCTTGAACTTCAACTTTTTGCTCTTCACATGTATGCCAATACTGATAGAATTATTTTCACCAATACCAAGAATTGAAAGAACCTTCAGCGCCATTCCATCTCTTATATGGTCTATTACCGTACCTTCCTTAATTTTTGAAATTTTTAATGTCTGTTCCATATTTATTCACCTGCAATCATAGATATAAGGGCCATCCTGACAGGAACACCGTAATATGCCTGTTTAAAATATCTTGCATTTGGCATGGTATCAACATCTGGAGTTATTTCATCTACCCGGGGAAGTGGATGAAGTATAATTGCTTTTTCCTTTAATTTTGCAGCTTCCTGTGCAGTGATCCTGTAAGAGCCGATAAGTTTGTGGTATTCATTCATATCGGTAAAACGTTCCTTCTGTATTCTTGTAACATAAAGCACATCGGTATCTTTCAAATATTTATCGAGCTTTTCTGATATATTTAAATCAATTTTTCCCTTTATTTCATTATAAACATATGATGGAAGCTTTAAATTCTCTGGAGATACAAGATTGGCCTTAACATTATACCTCGCAAGCGCAAATAGAAGCGAATGGACAGTCCTCCCATATTTCAAATCGCCTACAATAGTTATAACTTTATTTTCAAGGCTGCCAATCTCCTGTTTTATTGTAAAAAGGTCTATAAGCGTCTGTGTTGGGTGCTCTCCTGACCCATCTCCTGCGTTTACAATTGGCTTTGATGAGAATTTTGATGCAAGCCGTGCAGCTCCCTCAAGTGGATGCCGTATAACTATTATATCTGAGTATGATTCAACAATTCTAACTGTATCTGCAAGTGTCTCGCCTTTCGATGCAGATGAAGTTTTTGCATCTGCCATTGATATAACTGATCCACCAAGCCTGTGCATGGCCGATTCAAATGATAACCTTGTCCTTGTACTTGGTTCAAAAAACAGCGTGGCAAGAACTTTTCCCTGCATTATGGATAGGCTTTTTTTTCGCTCAAGGCTATCCAGCATTGATTCTGATACTGTAAATATTTCAGAAATTTCCTCATTTGAAAGATCTCCAATTGAAATAACACTTCTGTTCTTTAACATTAATGGATAATAAATTACCATATCATTAACTTTTTTATCACCTATAGATAATGAAATATTTTTAGAATTATTGAAAAACCTGGCAAAATGTTTATAATATGGTGCAATATTAAAAAATGGTTGATATTGAAAAGCTTGTTAAAAGTTATTATACAGCAGTTGACAGCAATGATTTAAAAACGCTTTTTTCAGTTTTTGATGACAATATTGTTTATGAGCGGCCCGGATATAAGCCACTCGTTGGAATGGACAATTTCAAGAAATTTTATGAAGAAAATAGAATAATAAAAGAGGGCCACCATACCATTACAAATATAATAGTCCATGAACCATTTGTTATTGTCGAGGGTGAGTTCAGTGGAATATTAAAAGATAATTCAAAGAGCGCTACAAAATTTGTTGATGTATACACATTTAAAAATGGGAAGGCAATAAAACGGCATACTTATTTTGACGGCCAGAATGTTTAATACTTTATAATTCATCAAGCTGAAAAACATTCATTCCGGAAAGGTTTTTGAAAATACTGTCCTGTTTATTATGCTTATTAAACGTATTAAATCAAGTGTCCATAAATTCTTTAAATAGTTTTTTGGATAGGAATAGAAACCGTAAGGATGTATAACACGTGAATAATCTGCATATATCTTGCCCTGTTCATGTGTCTGGCTGCCTGTATAAAACCCAAGCATTGACAGTATTGCACCGGCCTTGGGAAGCGATATGGCAAAGCCTGTTGCCTTTCTGGTGCATTTTGAACATAGCTCATCAATTTTAATTCCCGTTTCATTCTCAATTTCTACAATGCTTTTGCAATATTTTTTAAATGGTTTAGAATGTATGCCGCATAATGGCGAACCAGTGACATAAAGTGATATTTTTGCCATGCTGTAATCCTCTCCATAGTAATACCTGATTCTTCCAGTGAACTGTGCCAGGCTATATATAACAAATTTTGCATCTATGAGCTTATGCCATTCGCCCAGTTGCAGTGCCAGTTCATAAGGATTATTTTCCATTCCCATAGAGTCTATTACTTTTAAAAGGGACATTCGTTCAAGAAAAAAACGGCTGTTTTCAAATGCTGAGCTTACCATGCCATGCCTGGCAGCAAATAAGCCTTCTTTAAGGGCTATTGCAGCACATCGTGCTATTGCCCTGTTTCCATACATCTGGCCAATTAAACGGTTTTCATATTCAACAAGATACTCACCATATTTTATAATATCACTGGCAATAATTGTATTTCCTATAAGGTAATCGATAATAGAAAGATCTTTAGATTCTTTTTGCAACTTTCTATAAATCAATTTTTCCGATTCTTTCATGAACGTAAATGCAATTAAACCATTTAAACAATTTTTAATAAAAAAAATATAACGCATGGATTAATAAATATGATATAGCTGGCGCAAATAGAACAAATATTAATAAGAACTGTATAATTAAGCATTTATGGAATCATCTATACATGGTTTTCGCAATATGCCGATTTCAGAAAGGCGTGAAATCATCAGAAAATTTTCCAATCTTTCAGATGAGGATATGTCCGAAATGGATTACAGGATGACAAATGAAGAGGCATCCAATATGATTGAAAACGTTTTTGCAGTTATGGATTTTCCAGTTGGAATTGCCACAAATTTTAAAATAAATAAAAAAGATTATCTTATACCAATGAGCATTGAGGAACCATCTGTAATTGCAGCCTGCTCAAATGGTGCCAGATATTCCCTGCCTGATGGTTTCAGTGCACACTCATCTGATCCAGTAATGAGGGGGGAAATTGAACTCTATGATGTTGAAAACCCGGAAAAAGCCATTATAAATATAATGGAAAAACGCCAGGAAATACTTGATATGGCAAATACACGCTCTAAAACCTTATCAAGTTTGAATGCCGGCGCAAAATCAATTGAAATTAAAATATTAAAGAATGAAATTATTCTAAACCTGCTTATAGATGTACAGGATGCCATGGGTGCAAATATAATAAATACCATGCTTGAGTATATATCGCCATTTATTGAAGAGTTAACAGGCGCAAAGGCCAATCTCAGAATTATGAGCAACCTTACCACTGAGCGCGTTACATATGCCTATGCAAAATTTGACAGGAATTTGATTGGAGAAGATACGGTAAACCGCATAATTATGGCAGGCCAATTTGCAAATAATGATATATACCGCGCAACCACACATAATAAGGGAATTATGAATGGCATAGATGCCGTGCTGCTGGCAACAATGAACGATTTCCGGGCACAGGAAGCAAATGCCCATGCCTTCGCATCTATTGGTGGATATAAGCCATTGACCAGCTATAGGAAGGATTCATCAGGCAACCTTATAGGGTCAATTAAGATTCCTGTAGCTGTTGGCACAGTCGGTGGTTCAACAAAAACTTCGAAAAAAGCGAGGCTTGCCATGAAAATACTTGGAGTCAAAAATTCAACTGAATTTGCAAATGTCCTTGCCTGTGTTGGCCTTGCACAGAATTTTGCGGCAATGAGGGCTCTTGCAGATGAAGGAATCCAGAAAGGCCATATGAAGCTCCATGCAAGAAATATTGCTATTGCTGCAGGTGCGAGAAAGGAAGAGCTGGAGAAGATTACAGAAGAACTGATAAACTCCGGATCTATAAGCTATAGCAATGCAGTTGAACTGATTAAAAAAAATAAGGGTGAATAATGTGGATGATGAATACGATGATATAGTAAAGAATGGGGACAGCTCATTTAAAAAAGAGAAATATATGGATGCCATACGTGAATATACAAAAGCATATGCCATGGCCGACGGAGAGGCAAAAGCAGAAATATGCTACAAGCTATCACAGGCATACTTTTCACTGGAGCCAAAAAATACAGATAATCCAATAAAGTATGCGAATGAGGCACTTGACATACATAAAAAATTGGAAGAGCAGGATATGGCAGTTATGGACATTATAAACCTTGGCTATATTTTCCTGAACAGTGGCAAAAGAGATGAGGCTATAAAATATTTTGACCAGGCAATTTCCATATCAAAAGAAATCAAGGACGTTCAGCTTATAGCACTGACAAACAATGCAAAGGCTGAGGCCCTTTCAACATTAAAATCGAAACATAACGATGCACTCGCAATATACAACGATGTGATAAATATCACAGAAAAATCCCACGACTGGGAGAATTATTTTGAGGCCGTATATGGCGAAATAAATATTTTAAGAACCAGGGATATTAATGAAGCATTCGAACTGGGCAAAAAAAACCTTGATTTAATCGATACAATTATAGCAGGAATTAAAACAAAAAAAGATAAAAAAGAATTCAGGGACAGCCTGGCTTATATGTATGACGTTACTTCTGATATGGCAATGGAACTGGAAAATATTGATGAAGCAATGAAAATTGCAGCAAGATTGGCCAATTAGAACTGAACTATATAAATGATTTAGGGCAGAAATGGCTATACTTGAATATCAAGCCCTATAAACAGGAACATTGAATGTTATGTGAATTGCTAAAAAATGGCTTTAATTAATAATGGAGGCAAAAATATGTATGGCAGAATGAAAAAAAGCGAACTGGAAATGTATTGCAAAGCTCTGAAATTTAAATTTCAATTTTCTGCAATTATAGGATTTTTATCCTTCTTAGGTGGTGTGCAATGATCCGAAAATACATTGGCACGGTTCACGGCAAAATTTCATATCTTGAAGGCGATGGAACTGTTCCCATTTTTTTCCTTCATGGATTCGGGGGTACCGGCAATACCTGGCTAAAAATGGCACCATACCTTGATCCTGGTATTAAGGCCGTGCTGGTTGACCTTCTGGGGCATGGACACTCCGATAAACCTGAAATAAATTACAGCATCGAAACTCAGGCAGAATCGGTACTTGAACTGATAAATTCATTTAGTGCTGCAAAATTCTCCATTGTCGGCAATTCTTATGGCGGCTGGATAGCACTGAAACTTGCTTCTAAATATATCAGCCCGGAACATCTATTTTTAATAGACAGTGCCGGGATTTCCCCTGCATTAAGTGAGGATAGCAATTTTAAGGCCAGTGATGTTATCGATTCCATAATGAAAGCCAGAAATTACAAAAACCGTGATGCCCTTGAAAGCATCATGGAAAATAATAAAAGGCCTGAGGAAAAAATTACAGATGATGAACTTGCCAGCATAAAATCAAAAACAACCATAATCTGGGGAGATAAGGATAACATCCTTTCGCCTGTTTATGGGGAGAAATTGAATCAAAAAATTAATGGCAGCCGCTTAATCATCATTAATAATGCAGGGCATACGCCATTTATCAGCAATCCATACCAGGTTGCGGAAATTATAAACAATGAGGTATTGCACTGATATTAATCACAGCTGAATCTTATCTGTGGTTCCTCTGAAATAATATTCCTGAACTCCGTAACCAGCCTGTTTATAAAATCTCTTCTGTTTATCCCTTTGTTGAGGCTTTCTACAAGAATGAACTTTACATCATCAATATGTAGTTCAACAAACGTATCTTTATTATCAATAATTTTAATATCATGCATTTCCCTATAATTTATATTCACAAATTCCCCTGCCCTTTCTGAGCTTTTAATATCTGCAATCTTTTTATCAATATCTGAATAATATGAATTAGACAATATTTTTATAGCATCTGAAATGTGCCTGTACATTTCCTCAGGCTCAACGGGATCAGTTGCACCGGGAACTATCAATGATTCTATATATTTCATGTCCTTTTGCAGGGATATTTTATTCTGAATGTATTTTCCCGATAAAATTCTAAATTTCTCCATACCCTGTTCTGTAAAATTCAATCTGAAAATTCCCCCATCCGAAAGTGGTATCTGCCAGGCATTATCTATTATAAACATATTATATAATTGCCAGCTAATTAATTAATGTTGCTTTGAATAATCTTAAACTATTAAGTTTTTGTTTTTGATATCTGGTTGAATTTAGTAATATTTCCATCTGTATCAATACTTAGATATACAGTATAATGGTATCCTCCATAATCAAATTCAGTGGAAACGTCATATCTGTCGCTGTTATTTACAATGCTATTCACTGTGAAATTCTCTATATTTTCGTCATACATGTCCTTTACATTTTTTTCAGTAATTGCTTTTACGTCTTTCAGGCTATCTATACCCATAATTGGATAATCAATCTATTGTATTAATTCTTTCTAATTTTGAAAAATTATCATAATATGCCATATTTCTAGATAATTTATAAAATAGCTACATGTTCTAATATTGCCGGTTATAATACGATAGTCAAAAAAAATAAGTTAAGATATTCCAAATTTTGCAGCAATTTCAACAATATTGCTTACATAATCATCAAAGAATTTAAGTATATCCCTGGCTGTAATAACACCGCGCAATTCACCATCATCAATGACAAGCAAACGCCGTATAGAATTTTTTGCCATAAGGTCGACAAGTTTTTTTATTGGCGTATTGGACGGTACAGATTTTAATGGAGCTGACATTATTTCTTTCAATTTTACTGATTCTGGATCAAGTTTTTTTGATACAACCCTGTTAACAAAATCCCATTCTGTAACTATTCCTGATGGCGTTTTTCCAGTTCCAATAATAATGTAGCCATTTCTATTTTCTGACATAATAAGAGATGCCTCATAAGCAGATATGTTGCCATCAACTATCTGGCAATCAGTATTCATAATATCTTCTCCATATAATACCATAATTTACAATTGTAGAGTGATATATAAACTCGATGTGCCTTACAAAAATAGATAAAAGGCATGCAGCAATTAAAAATTAATTTATTATTCCTGTTGTAAGTATAGCCCTCTGAAAATTAATCAGATGTTTTATTTCCCTGTCAGGAAGAATAGACATATAATCCTTGGAAAATGTGACTTCAGTGTCCCACTCTCTATGGAATCCAGTTACAGTGAATACAATTTCCCTGACGCTGTCATCTTCAGGTACATCAGTATAACGGCCAACCATGCCGTCAGGCTGTAGTTTTGTATAACTGCTGAATGTTGCATTATATGATATATTGCCTGAACTGTAGGATACTGTTCTGTGTTTTCTTGCATTTTCTATTATTATATGAATAATATCAGGAGAAAGAATCCTGATGCTGCCTCTGGGAAAATCTTCTTCAATGCCTTTATAGTATTTAGCTGCCTCATTATCAAAGTTTTTTATCCTGTCATCCATAAATTCGTTAGTGAAAAACGAATATAAATATATCTATTTATGAAGCATAATATCCA
>JAVYST010000037.1:0-13725 GCA_038729085.1 Ferroplasma sp.
GCCAAAAATTATAATGGCAAAGAAATATATTAATTATAAAAAATAAATTAAACATTGCTTAATTATACAATAACTGGTTTAAATGGCTTAATTAAATTCTTATCAACTGCCCTTTTATAATATAAGTTAAGGGCATCCCTTCCTGCATTGCCAAAATTAATTGATAATGAATTCACATACATTTTTATAAATTTCCTTTCAAGATCAAAATTATCATATCTAGAATATTTCATAGCGTATTTAACAGCATCTTCTTCATGTGCCATTGCATATTTTATTGAATTTTCAAAATCAGTTTTATATTTTAATTTAGCGCTTGAATCAAGGCTTTTTTTAATAGCATTAAAACCAAGTGGAACTGGAAGGTTTCCGGCGTATTTTTTCCATTCATCATATAAGCTCAGGACATTTACAAGCCCTTTCTCCTGATATGTAAGCTGTTCATCATGAATTATTATGCCGGCATCAACCTCATCATCCATAATTGCATTGACTATTTTATCAAATCTAACCTCTTTATATTTTCCTGCTTCGGGGGCAAACATTTTATATAATAAATCGGCAGATGTGTATTTGCCTGGAGTTGCTATCTTTTTGCCCGCAAGGCTAATTTTTTTCTTTGCAATTACAAGTGGCCCATATGTAAGTCCAAAACTGGCACCTGATGTTGTCAGATCATATTTGTCTGAAACATGCATATACCCATTTGCTGATATTGCAGTAACATCATATTTGGCATCTATTGATTCGTTATTAAGCGTTTCAATATCTTTCACAACCTGGCTATAATCAAATGATGTCTCTATTTTGTGTTCAAACATTGCATAAAACATGAAAGCATCATCTGGATCTGGCGTATGCGCAATTAACATTTCCATATACGTTAATCACCCCATAATTAAAAGAATTTTTTATTTTAATATAATATTTATAGCTAATTTATAGATAAAATTATAAAAATAATAGCAAAGAAAATCAGTCTGGGGTAAATTTATATCCATATTCTATTATTCCACTCTGCCCATCTTCCCTTATTTTACGGAATACCATATGTACTTTTGTTCCTATTTCTATATTTTCTGGTTCACAATCCACTATCTGTGCAGTAATTACAGGGCCTTCCTTTAACTCTACAAATGCTAAAGTATATGGAACCTGGCGTTTAAATGCAGGTGCTGATTCGTGGACAGTTGTAAACGAAATTATGGTGCCATTCCCACTGAATTTATACTTCTCCATTTTTCCTATAGATTTTCTATGGCACACCGGGCATATATCCCTTGGGGGGAAGTAGTTTTTACCACAGTTTTTGCATTTTGTACCGGTTAAGTTATATCTGTATTCTGTTTCTCTCCATATTCTTGATAATTCTGTCATATTTATTCACCCAATATATGAACTATTGAAGATACTCCCGTTCCTGCCATGTTATGCAATAATGCATACCTTGCATCCTTTATCTGGTTTTCACCTGATTTTCCCTTCAATTGCCTGTATGCTTCAACTGCCTGCCCTACGCCTACGGCACCATAGGGATCTCCCTTGGCCTTTAATCCTCCAGAAGGGTTAACAGGGATTCTTCCATCATGCTTTATGTCATCATAAACCATACTCTTTGCAGTTCCCTTCTGGGCAAAGCCAAGGTCTTCAAGTTCAAGCAGGCCGTAAATTGAAAACGAATCATGTACTTCCATAAATGAGATGTCATCCCTTTTTATATTTGCACGTGCAAATGCCTTTTCAGCAGCAAGCTTGGCAGAAGTTAGTGTATAAATTGATTTTCTTGAACCTACAGATAGGTAATCTTCTGCAACGGCAGAGCTTAATATGTGTACGCCTTCCTTTTTATTCTTTTTCATATAGCTTTCTGAAGCAAGCACAAGTGCTGCAGCACCATCACTTAATGGTGAACAGTCCATCATATTAAGTGGATCGGCTACTGCAGTTGAATTCATTGCCTGTGCAAGTGTCAATTTATTTCTGAACTGGGCATCGGGGTTTTTAGATGCATTTAAATGGTCATTGACAGAAAACTGTGAAAGTGCTTCTTTTTCTACGTTGAAATCTTTCATATACTTTCTTGCTATCAGAGCAGCCATTGCTGCCGGAGTTGCACCAAAAAAAGCCTCCCATTCGCGGTCAAGTATTGATGATGACTTTTCTATTATATCACTTCCATGTATATCTGTCATTTTTTCAATGCCGCCAACAACAACAACATCGTATTCTTCTGATTTTATTGATAGATAAGCCTGACGCAATGCAGCAGCCCCTGAGGCAGTAGATGATTCCACTCTGACTGCGGGAATTCCATCCCCTGCCAGCCCACTAAAATCGGCTATAAGCGCACCGATATTCTCCTGCTGATTTATTAACCCTGCAAGAGAATTGCCACCATAAACAGCATTTATATCATTAGAATATATGCCAGCATCCTCAATGGCCTTTAAACCGGCTTCTACAGCAAGTGCTCTCAATGATTTGTTCCACAATTCTCCAAATTTTGTTTCTCCTGCTCCTATAATATAAACTTCATTACTCAACATTACCACCTGTAACAATTATCTTCCTGAATTTAACATATGTTGCATAATCTATAAATTTAACATTTTCAAGCATTTTTTTAATGCTTGGGGCATTTTCCCTGTGATAATTATTTATCTCATCTGTTACAGTTATATCAAACGCGTCTGAACCGGCACCCGAACCGAAAGAAACGGCCAGTATTCTATCACCGGGTTTTGCCTCATCAAGTATAGCAGAAAGCCCTGTTATCGTTGAACCGGAATAAGTATTTCCAATATATGGCGTCAGTAATCCTGTTTTGTACTGCTCCTCAGTAAACCCAAGCATTTTGGCTGCCCTTGTTGGAAATTTCCCATTTGGCTGATGAAATACCACATAATCATAATCTGAATTTTTTGTGCCAGTTCTTTCCATCATTGCCTTTGCTGCAGCTATCACGTGTTTGAAATACCCTGGTTCACCTGTAAATCTCTCTCCGTGGCGAGGATATGGCTCGCCTTCCCTTCTCCAAAAATCTGGTGTATCAGTGGAAACGGATAATGTATCATTTATCTCGGCAATTACTTCGTCTTTCCCAATAAGAATTGCTGTACCGCCTGCTGAAGCACTGTATTCAAGTGCATCTCCAGGTGCACCCTGGGATGTATCAGAACCGATTGCCATGCCATATTTGATATAATTAGCATCAACCATTGCCTTAATATTCTGCATTGCAGCGGTTCCAGCCTTGCAGGCAAATTCATAGTCTGCTGCAAAATACTCGAGAGGCATGCCTATAGCAGCTGCAACAATTGTTGCCGTTGGTTTAACTGCATATGGATGTGATTCCGAGCCAATATATATTGCTCCTATATCATGTGGATTGACCTTCTTTCTTTTCAGTGCATTTCTTGCTGCTTCAACTGAAATTGAGGCAACGTCTTCATCAGGAGAAGGCACGGATTTGCTCAAAATAAAAAGGTTATTTTTCATTTTATCTGGGTCATCCCCCCAAACCCTTGCAACTTCTTCTGGCTTTATTCTATTATATGGAATATATGAACCGTAACTTACTATTCCAGACATAATGGTTAAACACACCGATATATTTAAAAATTCACGTTTTTTATTTCGTTGATTGACGATAACAGAAATAATTTATTGCATTTATCACAGATAAAAAATACCATCGCAGCATAAATCCGGCGAGATATTATAGTTATAATAAAATATTGTGGCAACTCATGTTTCATTTAAATGTGTTGTTATTATATTGTATATACCACACAGAATATTTTGAGGAGTACTTATAATTCACATAATATTTAGCTTAATTCTCGGCCTATACAAATATTTAAATATTAACTTCCATTACAATATTATGGCTATTAATGTAGATGAAATAATACTCATATTCGTATTGATCATAATTTTAGTTGTATTGCTTTCAGGTATACACATTTTGAAAGAATGGCAAAGAGCACCAGTGCTAACACTGGGGAGATATACAGGTTTAAAGGGTCCTGGACTGATATATGTGACGCCAATTATAAGCAAGATTACAGTGATACTTTCCACGAGGATACAGGCCGTTGCATTTAAAACTGAATCAACTTTTACACAGGATAATGTTCCAGTAAACGTTGATGCCGTAATGTATTTTCAGATTATTGATCCAGACAAGGCCGTTTTAAATGTAGAGAATTATGGAGCTGCAACTCAATTAGCAGCACAGACAACGTTAAGAGAAGTACTTGGCAAATCAAGTTTTGATGAAATTTTATCAGAAAGGGAAAAGATAGGAGAGGCAGCAAGGCAGATAATTGATGAGAAGACAGAGCACTGGGGTATAAAAGTATCATCCGTTGAAATAAGGGATGTACTGGTACCACAGGCACTTCAGGATGCAATGTCAAGGCAGGCTGCTGCAGAGAGAGAAAGAAGGTCAAGAGTTACACTTGCACTGGCAGAAGTCGAGGCGGCAGGAAAAATGGTAGATGCCGCAAAGCAGTATGCCAATAATCCAACAGCTTTCCAGTTAAGGTGGATGGATATAGTCTACCAGATTGGCCTTGAAGGAAAAGGTTCTTTAATAATGATTCCGCAGAACGTGCCAACAGTTGGAGATACCTCACAGTTCTTCACAGCATCGGCATTGAATAATATATTGAGCAAAGCCACCAACAGTTCAACTACTGGAAATAATAATAAATCTTAAGCAGGTCTTCTGGGCTGATTTCATATGGCCTTCTATCCATAAATTCGCCTTTATAATTTTTTAAAATTGTTGAAATTTTTTTTCTTCGTTTTGAGAATATATCAATAAGGAACTTATCAAATTTTCCATTATCAGAAGTGAAATGTTTTTTTTCTATTAAAATTACAGAAGAATCAACACCCGGCACTGGAGAAAAAACCTGCCTGTTTACATTAAATAATATTTTAATGTTTCCCTTTAAAAAGGCATTAACAGTAAGCCTTGAGTAATCCTTTTCACCTGGCTTTGCAACGAGCCTTCTTGCAAATTCTTTCTGGACCATGAGAACCGCACCCTTAAAATCGAAATCAAATAATTTAAATATTATTTTTGATGAAAGGTTGTATGGAATATTGCCAATTATTTTATCGTAATAGGTTGGTTCCATGTCTATAAAACTGCCTTTAATTAATGAAAATTTTTCAGAAGAACCATATTTAAGGGATAAATACTCATAAAATCTGTGATCTGGCTCAATAGCATTTAATTTAATATCGTTTTTTAATAATACATCTGTCAACACACCAGTTCCTGGCCCAATTTCCAGCACGCTTTCTCCAGGCAATAAATTAAGAAATTTAACCTCCTTCAGGGCTATATTTTTATCCTTAAGGAGAACCTGGCCGTATCTTTTTGAAAAGTTATCATTCATTTTGCAACGAAGAGTTTATATTTTTCATACCTGTTCTGCAGTTCATCAATTATCCTGTTAACTATCATCTTTTCAGGATTGTGAACGCTCTTCACCCGTTCTGATATGTCATCAAATGATTTGAATGGGCCTTTTTTCCTTTCCTCGAGTATAGCCCACATACTCTTATTTCCCAGACCAGGCAACAGTTCCAGTGTATGCATTCTGGCATTTATTGCTTCAGCATTATTGAAAAATGCTATGAAAGGATCGGGATTGCTATCTATAATGGCCTCAATAGCATATGGAAGTTCACTGATTGCGGCACTTGTTAATTCCTTGTATGTAATCCTTCTCTTAATCGATATTACTTTATCTCTCAATTCAGGAGATTTTCCTATATAAATCCTGTCGCCTACGGTTATAACTGCATCCTGTTTTGGAAGTATCTCTAAGAGTTTGAATTCACCTTCGCCAACAGCTAAAATTAGAGGAGATTTCCTGAAACTTTTATCCTCTGGCCTACCCTGTGATAGGTAATCGATAATATATGCGTATTCTTCCATTTATAAACCCTTAAGTATATCTATTATACTATCTAAAACTTTGTTATCAATATTAATGTTATAAGAGTTTAATATAGCTACAAGTTCCTCTATGGATTCAGGCCTGATATCTATAATTTTAGTTATAACATCGCGTGGAAGTTTATGAACCTTGTTAATTTCTGTATAAAGTTCTTTTATATCAACATCTCTGCCATATTTTAAGAATTTTTCAACGTATGATTGGGCATCTGCTTCGCTTTTTGTTTTATTTTCTATCTGGCTTAATATATTGTATACTTCTGTATTGGTTTTATAGGTTATTTTCATTGACTTAACCTTTTAAGATGAACTGGTGCTGATATTATCTTTCTCTCTGTATTTCCTATTTTAATTTTAAGCACATAGCAGGAACCCTGTTTTCCGGTAATTTTTCCGGTTCTGCCCTGAAAATTGTGGAAAGGCATCCCATTATGTATTGCTGAGTTGATTACAACTGCAACTGTATCACCAACTTCAAAGGTTTTCAACAGGTCATTCACCTTTGGCATACCCTTTTCTTTTATTCTTTTTGTTAGCTTGCTTCTCGATCCTGATCTACTTCCATTAGACATTCGTGCCATTTTAATTCACCTTTCAATATTAATTACATCCAGACTGGCAACCCTCAGGTTTGAACCATAAACAGACGAAAGGTTTGGATTTGTTCTACCATCATCGCCATTTATCAGTTCCTTTATATATGTTCCAGATTCGGAGCATATTTTTATTCTGGCTATTTTATCCTCTATTGCCTCTATACTTATATATTTTATTTCTTTTTTCCGTATAAGGTCGGACCTGCTGCCCATAACCCGTTGTGGAGTTCTCTGTTCTATAACCCGATTTTTGAAGAAATCGGCAGCGGCCTTTAATTTATTCTTATCTATACCCTGTTCTGATTCAATACATGCAAAATACGTTTTATCATATTTTGCTTCCTTTATCTTCCTTATTTTTTCCTTATTGCAGTATTCAAGATTGGATATAAATATATTGCTTCCGGAATTATTAACCTGGTGTTCAAGCTCTTCGAGAGAAATGTTTCTTTTAAGTGGCTTGATAATTTCTAAAACAAATTCCCTGCCGTTGCCCAGCATCATCACATCTACATCTTCCCGGCCTGAACCATGCAATTTATAGTCGCTTCCGCCGGCCATATTCAGAATAGGCATTCCTATTAATGATTCAACAGTGTCACCGGTTCCATTTATCCATCTTGTCTGCGGTATATCCCTTCTTTTTTTAATATATGTTCCATAAATATAAAGGGATCGGATAATGAGTGAAACATTATCATATATTGTATTTACCTCAATCAATATATCAGGATCCTTTGAAAATTCTTTTCCTGTTTTGCTGGAGAAGTATTTGCCAAATTCCCTGTTAAATTCCTTTTTAATGCTTTCTCCATGATTGCCATACATATTCTGTATCCTGGCCTCTTCAAGCAGTATATCCGGATCAAATTTAGACCCTATTAAAAATGTACTATAATCATAATTCTTTATTGAGCTGTTCACTATATTGTAATATTTCTCGAATTCATTGAATACATTATTGCATATTCTGCAGCTATCTTCTAACTTTACAGGGCCATAAAAAGACTCATATGCAAAACGAAGGCTATTTCCTCTATCTATATTTGTAAGCCCAGAACTTATATCAGCGAAAATCCTTCCAGTACATCTTAAACATAAATTATGCGAAAATAGATCTTTAAATTCATCCATAAAAAATTACTAAATTATCTGGCCTTTACAACTTTTTCTATGCTTGGCCTTTCTTTTATAAATACTCTGGAACCACATTCGCATTCTATATCTGTAGTTCCAAGGGATTTTTCCAGCTGCCTTCCACATCTTATGCATTTATACATGTGTATTTATCTCCTTTACAACTTCCTCGCTGTATGCAGGTGTGTATGATCCACCGGCAAATTTATAGCTGCAATGGCGGCATTCCCATATGCCACTTGCAACTCTCTTAACCTTCTTCTGCTTGCAGGATGGGCATACATAGAAGTCAATTTTCTGCTTATAAATTTTATTCCATGCCTTTCTAACGGTCACACCATACCTTGGGCCAAATCGCCCAGATGCTCCAACTTTTACTGTGTGTTTTGTCATCTAAATTCACCTTAAATATTTTTCACGTAATTCTTTACCTATATTACTTGATGTTTTTATAGCTTTCCTTATTTCATCAAGTGTAAATTCACCAACATCTCCCTTCTGCATTGCATGTATATTGCCATCATCTGAAAGTGTGACAGTAATTCTTCCATTTGATATCTGCTCCTCTTCAAGGTCAGGGTCACATATAAGCTCATCACCTACTTTTGCCATTGTCACTGAAACAGGAGTTGCACTGACTGGAAGGCTATAATCCTTCTGCCCTATTTTTGATGCAGGAACAACTGTATTCCTCAAGGCTGCAACAACAGCAAGTGTTGATGCATCTATGATATTTCCATCATAGTTCAGTACATCGACATCAACAAATACCATCCAAACTCTTGTTCCAGCTTCAATTACAAGTTTTGATGTGTCTATTACATTGCTTTCCCTTATTCCGCGGTCAACAACACGGGAGTATTCTACAGCCTGTTCACTTGGTGGGCCAGACTCAAATGTTGGAAATGCCATTGGAAGAAGCTCTATATTCAGTGCCATTACGCCAGAGTTTGGTGTATCTTCAAATGGCGTACCTTCCTCAACCTTTATGCCGGCAACAACCTTGGTTTTTCCAAGTTCAACCATGGCCGAACCTGCAGCCTTTGGAATGTAATTTTCAGTAATTTTCACCGGGCGAAATTCTTCTGCCTTTCTGCCATCAAGCCTTTTTCCAGCCTTTAAACTGTTAAGTATAAAGTTCTTTCTTATTTCAGATAAAATTGCACTAGAATCCATTGGCATTTTACTCACCATCCTCTAAAGAATATTTGCTCATAAGAGCCTGCCGCTGCAGTTCACTTATAGCTGGCATTGCATTCAGCATCATTGCAAAAGCCTCATCGAGCTCTTCCTGTGATACATTGCCATCAAGCTGCAAAAGAACAACCTTGCCTGTTCTGGGCAAAATTGCCATCGGTATATCAGCCTGCCCGAAATTGTCTTCATCTTTTGACAGATCAAGAACCATTTTTCCATCTGCCTTTCCTGCTGTGCATCCAACCACGATATCACGCATTGGAACGCCAGCATCTGCAACTGCAACTGATGATGCTGTAAGGCTTGCAATTCTTGTTCCTGCATCAGCTTCAAGCACCTGTATAAAGACATCAATTTCGGTTCTTGGAAGTTTCTCAAGTACTATGGCTGAAGCAAGGGCCTCCGAAATAACCTTGGAAATTTCCATTGTCCTTCTATCCGGCCCTGGCCTTTTTCTCTCTTCAACCGAATAGCCAGACATGTTGTACCGTGCCTTAACTATAGCCTTATCAATGTTCTGATTGTGTTTTGGATATGCCTCACGTACATACACTGCAACCATTATCTTGTTTGCTCCCCATTCTATAAATGCTGATCCATCGGCATTTGCAACAACTCCGGTTTCTATTTTAATTGGGCGCATTTCATTAAATGCGCGTCCATCCAGCCTTAAGTTGTCATCAGTTATCAATTTTATATTGCCTTCCATTAATTTTCACCTTTAAATTTCTTGAGATATTCTTCCATCCTATCTGTTAATCCAATTGTATGTGCTTCTTTTTCGACCATTCTTATTGCCTCTATAGCATGGCCTATATTTTCTAATTCCCCATCAACCCAAATAAAACCATTCTGCCCAACAATAATTTTTGTGTCGGTTGCATTTTTAATCAGGCTGATCATATTTCCACTCTTGCCTATGACACGGGGCACTTTTGGGGGCTTTACAGATATAATTCTGCCAGTTTCAAGCTTCCTGAGCCCTGTATCCCTCAATGATAGCCAGCTTTCTTTTATTTCGTTTGATTGTGAAATCTTTGCATAGATATAGTCACCAACATTGAGGTATTTTTCAAGATTGCCGGATGATACATGCCATGGTGTATCATTCATATGCATGAGAGAATAGTATGGAGAATTTATATCTACTGTCCACATTGTTGGGCCAATTTCAATAATTTTTCCAATCACCTTATCATTAGTCCTGGGAAGATAAGGGCTGTTAAAAGCAGCTACATCAACAAATTTTTCGCCTTCCTGTATAACGCCAAAATATTCTGAAAAATATTCTGAATTGTTTTCATACATTCCATTGCGGGGCTTAAGTTCACCTAATTCAATTTTATCCCCCGGATATACAATTTTTTTTGTTTCCAACTAAATACACCTTTTATTTTCAAATATATTTATCTTATATATTTAACTTATTACAAGTATATTATATAAACGTATAAAATGTTTTTATTGATTTTTCATAAGTAATAAAAAATAGGAAAATTTTATTTTAAAATTTTTATATCGGCGTCGCCATTTGTCTTCCTGTTAACCAGGTCTATGAGATCTCCCTGTGCGCCAGCAGCGATCTCTACAACACAGATATACTCACCACTGTTGGACCATTCCTCCTTCAATATTGTGCCCATGCGAGAAATGTCGCCATAAAGCCTGCCATATGCATCGCCAGGCATTTTTATTCCCATCCTGACCTTTTCAAAGCGTATTGGTATAAGTGGCCGTATAGCTTTCAATACCATCTGTACCTGCTCCTCCACGCCCTTAAATGGATCAATTCTGACTTTGGCTTCATTCATGGCTTCCTCTATCCTCAATGCAGGAATTGGTGTATTTGTCTGTGGATTTATAGCTTCCCTTACAATCTCATTAATAACCTGCTTTCTTCGTGTTTCCATCATCTGCCTTCGCTGTTCCGTGGTCAGCTGGATCTGCCCCTTCTTCAGAATTTCAATAGCAATCTGTGCAATATCGGCTGTTTTGAAAACCTTTTTAAGAATTTCTTCATTTGTCCTATCGCCTTTTTTTGCGTCCTTAAAAACCTCTGGTATGGCAAGATCGTTTTCCACATCTATTTTCCCCTGCCGAATTCGTAATTCTGCATCTGGATCCACAAGTATTTCAAAGCGGTAGCCATCAAATTCGTATCTGGCAATTACAGCATTTTCCATATTTACCATTCATGATAATCATTTATTAAAATAAAAGATTATAGCATCGAGGATTTTTTTGGGCTGGCGGCAATTAGAAAGAAAATTGCCATCATGCTTGCTATTAATACAAAAATAAAGGATATTTCATGGTCAAAGATAAATAAAGCTGCAAAAATAGTACTGCCAAGAAAGCCTGAGATGGCCTTTCCAGTATAGAATACACCATTATTTGCTGTCGAAAACTTAGATCCAAATATATCCCCAACAAGAGAAAAGTACATGGATATCATGGCACCACCAAAGAATCCGATAAACACAATTGCTGGAATATACATACGCAATATCAGGAAAATTGATCCAATGACAAGAAAGATATCAATTATAAATACAACTTTTATACGCCCAAGAAGGTCAGATATATAACCAAGAATGGGCCGGCTTACACCGCTCAATAATGGAAATAATGACACCAGAAGGGCAAATTCTACAAGAGGAAGTTTTTTTCCAAGGTAGCCAAAGGAGGCAGAAACCACAATAAGAGGTATGGCTCCAAGTATAAACGATATATAAAGAATCCAGAATCTACGATTCCTCATGCTTTTATATGTTGACAGCCCGGTAAGCTTTTCCGAAGGAGGATATTTTGCAAGCACCAGAAGAGCAGGCAATATAATTATCTCTGCAAGGCCAATTATTAACATTGGAAGCCTGAAAGAAACTGCCTGCACTATGAATATATTTGCAACAGCTGCGCCAAGGCCAAAACCAAGTGATACAAAGCCTACAGCAAAGCCTCTCCTTCCACTGAACCATTTTACGCCGAGGTTTGTTGCTATGCCATAAAGTATGCCCTCGCCTATGCTGCCTATTGACCATAGAATATAAAATAGATAGAGGCTGTGCACAAATGATGTTCCAATAAAGCCAGATGCTGAAAGAATTGCTGATAAAACGCCGATGTTCCTTGGGCCATTCTTGTCAGCAAAATAGCCGCCTATTCCCTGGAACCCGGTAGAAAATATTGCAAACAGGGTAAATGCAACTTCAATCTGGACAAGCGATACATCCAATCCAGTTTTCAGGAGAGGCTCAAAGGCATTCCATGAATACTGGTAAAGGGAATTGAATGACATGATAATTATTCCCATGATAAGATAGCCACGGCGCATTTACTAAAATTAAGGCACTATTTATAAATATTTTGCATTTTTATGATTGCATTGCAAGATAAGGAAAAATAGCCACGGCGCATATCAATACAATACATGTTAAATGGTTCCAACTTATGGGACTGGCCAGATATATATTAATAAAAATTGCAAATGCATTTTCTGTTTCAATTAAGAACAGGCCATCCTAACAATCAGATTGCATTAAAGGAAATGCTCTGGAAGGGCAAAAAACTATAAATCCAGCAATCTATGATCTGCATCTTAACGCTAAAAATTATTTCTATTTATTTTTGCCAGAGCTGCTGTATTTATTCTGGATAAATCGTTTCAGTGCAAAAGCTCCCCATATCAGTTCTATAACAAAAAAAGGATAAACGCCAGAAAGGAAACCGTAAAGCGATGAGCCGAAACAGGTAATGGCAAAAAATAACGTATATACAATATTTCTCTTTTCAAGAAGGTAAAAGATCATCATAAGGGCAAGGACAATTGAACCATATACGGTAAGAATATCATATAACATGAAAAGTTATTATATAATAAAATTAAAACTCTTAGAATCTGCATGCAATTATGATCGATATTCCTGAATGCAATTTTTCTGCATCTTTTATTTCCAACATTCTGAAATAATGTAGATAGTAAAATAATTTTGAGAAATCAATCCATGCATCTTTACGATCTTGTCAAAAAATCTTATACTCTTCTGCCCTCGGAATTTTATGCTCATCATTATGGGAAATGGTATTGTTCACATTTTTAACAGATTCCTGCAACAACCTCTGTATTAATACACTTTCCACAGATAATTTATAATATTTCCCCTTTAATTTAGTATAACAGGGCAGCTGGCATATAATACGCGTACTATCTGCCTGGCATAGGTTAAATCAATATGCTTTAATAATTAATTAAAATATATTTATATGGAAGCAAAGCAATTTTATGATATAAAATTTGCCAGTGATATACATGTTTCAGGGCAATACGCGTATTTTACTCTTAAATATATAAAAAATGATGAATACCACTCAGTTATAAAGGTACTAAACAGAAATGGTGAAATGAAACAGGTCACTTTTGGCGAAAATGAAAGGTCACCTAAAATATTTGATAATAAGCTATATTATGTTAAGTATGGAAAAGATTCTGAAAACCTGTTTGTTGTAGAAAATCTATCTGAGGAAAAGTTGGTGGCCAGCTTTTCTAAAATAGCTGATTATACAGTCATAAATGGAAATGTATATGTGATTGCAACAGAAGCCTCAGATAATAAGCTTCCATTCGTTACATCTGATATAAAATATAGATTTAATGGCAGGGGCCTTATAAGGCAATTTTCTGCGCTTTACCTTATAGGAGATGCTATTAAGAAGATTTATGGTGGCCATTTTGATGTTGCTGGAATTGCCCACAATTCTAAAAAGATAGTAATTTCAACTACTGAAAATTCTAATGATTATGGCCTGGCTGACCTG
>JAVYST010000038.1:0-13706 GCA_038729085.1 Ferroplasma sp.
TAGCATTAACTGGTATTTACCTTATTTTTATATGCTAAAACTACATAAATATTTTAGCAATAAATAATTTTATATAACCTATTTCAATAAGGAATTAAGGATATTTATGATAACTACAGCAGACGCATTACTGGCTTTGGCAGCTTCCATAGCTATTGCTGGAGGCCTTATCGGTACCGGCATGGCACAGCAGGGAATTGGGGCTGCAGGTATGGGTATTATTGCGGAAAAACCCGAGAAGTTTGGTCAGGTACTATTCTTCTTTGTTATTCCTGAGACGCTTTGGATTATAGGTTTTGTACTTGGTATAATATTACTACTGCACGTTATATGATCTTATATGTCACTAGAAAGCATCATAAATGAAATTGACAGCTCAATGCAGCAGGAACTTAATTCTATCAGGGATGAATATAATTTAAAGATAGAAGAGGTCACAAAAAATTGTAACGATCGTATTGAAAAGATCAGATCCGATTATTCAGCAAAATCTGAAAATGACATAAAAAATATAATCAGGCAGTATGAGGATAGCATAAGGTTGCAGTCAAAAAAAATAATAGATGATAAGCGAAAAGAATTGCTCAATACGGCCATGGAAAAGCTTCGCACAGGTATTTTTGCAATGTCCAGGTCTCCTGAATACCAGGATTTAATAAAAATCATGATTAATGAAGCAAAGAAACAGCTTGGAAAAGATATTACAATATACTGCAGCGAGGAAGAAAAAGGAAAGGTAGATGCACTTGAATTAAAATCCATATCAGTTGCAGTCAATAAAAAAATAAGATCTGGAATTATTGCATCAAGCAAGGATGGCAAGAAATTGCTCGATTTTCAGCTCAGTACAATTTACAATGAAATTTCTTATGATCTCGAATTATACCTGTTTGAAAATATTAAGTAGGTGGTATTTATAAATACAGTTTATGCAGGAAGCTTTGGAAGGTTAAAGGTTAACTTTAACAATTATTTGACTGACGAGTTTATTAAATCCCTTTTGGATCTTAATATAGCAGATATCAGGTCAAAGCTATACACAACTGTATACCGAGAAGATATAGACAAGTCAACAACAATCAGTTCTGATGACATTACAGTTTTAATTACAGCTATTAACAGGCATATAATAAAAAATTCTAAACTTGCACTGTTTGCAGTGCCACCTGAGATAAAGCCATTTATTAAATCATATATCTCTAAATGGGATATTGAGAGCATTAAAGCTATTATTACATCAAAGGTGATAAAGCACAATATAAAATATAATGATACATTTATTGTTAGCTTTAGAGATATACCCATGGGCATATTTGCAGGCAATCTAACAGGTGATGATTTCCGCATTATGTTAGAAAAAAACGATGTGGATGCAATTATAAACTACCTTTTTAATCATGGTTACAGTTATCTTTTGAAAGAGCTCGATACATACAAGAAAACAGGTGATATTTCTTCTTTGCTTTCTTCAATGGATTTCAGGTATTACAATGATGTATATTCAGCCGCGAAATTCTTTACCGGTGATGAAGGAGCATTAATAAATTATATTAAAACTGAGATAGATCTAAAAAATATGCTTACACTTGTAAAAGGAATAGAACTTAATGTTGAATTCGAGCAGATTGAGAATACAATCATTGAAAATGGAACGCTGTCAAAATCCATGTTGATGGAAAATTACCGTTCAAAAAATATTATGGAACTTTTAAATATATTCAAAAATTTCAACATCGAGGAAGCCATTGAATCCTATAAAGACAACAAAAACCTGAGCATGTTTGAAATGGCTTTGAGGCGTGCAATTTACCAGAATTTTGTACCACTCATGCTCAGGAATACATCTGCATTATACATCTTTGCATATATTCTTGTTGCAGAGCGAGAACGTGATAACCTTCGTGCTATAATAATAGGCAAGTCATATAACCTTGCACGTGATACAATGGAGAGGATGTTGATTTAAATGCAAGATATATGCCTTATAGGTGAAAGAGAGCTTGTTGCTGGATTCAAGCTTGTGGGAATTAACGATGCTTATGAAGCAAATCCAGAAACAGATTCAAAAAAACTTAAGGATATATTTACATCTAAAAAATATAATGTTATACTTGCAAGCCAGTCATTCCAGAAATATATTGATGAGGACGAATTAAGGCTTTACAGCACATCAATTGATCCTCTTGTGGTATTTATTCCCATACCAGGAATAAAGGAGGAGGAATCAGTTTATGACCTTGCAAGGAAGATACTTGGTATTGATATTGGTGATTAAATGAGTAATAATGGAATAATTTACAGCATTTCTGGGCCTGTGGTAATCGCCGAGGACCTGGATGGAGCGATGTTCGATGTGGTCCATGTAGGAAACATGGGATTGATTGGCGAGATTATAAAGATTGTTGGAAACAGATGCACAATCCAGGTATATGAGGATACTGGCGGCCTGAGGCCAGGAGAGCCTGTTTCCTCAACCGGCAAACCCCTTTCAGTTGAACTTGGCCCCGGCCTGTTAAAGTCAATATACGACGGCATACAGCGGCCACTTGATGTAATAAAATCAGAAACCGGCGATTTTATAGTTCGTGGTGCAACAGCACCTCCACTGGATGAAGAAAAAGAATGGGATTTTATTCCTGTATTGAAAGAAGGGGATGAGGTCGAGCCAGGATATATTGTTGGCACAGTCCAGGAAACTGAATTGATAAACCATAAAATAATGGTGCCATATAATGTCAGGGGAAAAATTTCATCATTGAAAGCTGGCAAATTTAAAGTTTCAGACATCGTATGCACTGTAATAGATATAACAGGCAAAAAATCAGGAATAAAGCTAAAACAGACATGGCCTGTAAGAATATCCAGAAAGGTCTTTTTAAAATTTGCACCTGAAATACCACTGATAACAGGCCAGCGTGTCATTGATTCATTTTTCCCAGTTGCCAAGGGTGGAACTGTAGCAGTACCCGGCCCCTTTGGATCCGGAAAGACAGTAATACAGCACCAGCTGTCAAAATGGTCAGATGCAGACATAACTGTTTATGTTGGCTGTGGTGAACGTGGAAATGAAATGACAGAAATATTAACGACATTCCCTGAGCTGTCCGACCCAAAGAGCGGAAAACCACTTATGGAAAAAACCATTTTAATAGCAAATACATCCAATATGCCTGTGGCTGCAAGGGAAGCCAGCATATATACTGGTGTAACAATTGCAGAATACTACCGTGACATGGGCTATGATGTTGCATTGATGGCAGATTCAACAAGCAGATGGGCTGAAGCACTGAGAGAAATATCCGGAAGGCTCGAAGAAATGCCCGGTGAGGAAGGCTATCCTGCCTATCTTGGCAGGAGAATCTCTGAATTCTATGAAAGATCGGGCAATGCCCAGATTATACCGCAGGATAATAGAACTGGCTCAATAACGCTGATAGGTGCCGTTTCACCACCAGGTGGCGATTTGTCTGATCCTGTTGTCCAGAATACACTCCGTGTTACAAGAGTTTTCTGGGCACTGGATGCCTCACTTGCATCAAGAAGGCATTTCCCATCAATTAACTGGCTCAACAGCTATTCACTCTATTTAGATTCACTTTCAGCATGGTTTAAATCCAATGTTAGCCCTGACTGGATAGAAACACGGTCAATGATGATGGAAATACTTCAAAAAGAGGCAGAACTTCAGGAAATTGTGCAGCTTGTTGGTTACGATTCATTGCCAGAAAAGCAGAAGAATATACTGGATATTGCAAAGATTATAAGAGAGGACTTTTTACAGCAGAATGCCTTTGATGATATAGATACATACTGCTCAATTAAAAAACAGTATGAAATGCTCATGATAATAAAAACTGTAAATGATTACCAGGAAAAGTCCATAGATAATGGAATGAAGGTTACACAGACTGCAACACTTCCTGTCAGGAATAAGATTTCCAGAATGAAGGAAATTCCAGAAAAAGACTTTGAAAAGTTCTATAATGATACTATAAAGGAGATAGGAAATGAATATGGAAATATAACGGAGAGTGTTAAAAGTGTCTAATATAACATATAAATCAATATCACAGATTAATGGCCCGCTCTTATTTGTTGATGATGTAAAAAATGCATCATACAATGAAATAGTCAATATTATACTTGACAATGGTGAAATGGTGAAAGGCCAGGTGCTAGAGACAAGGAAAGGTGTGGCTGTGGTCCAGGTTTTTGGGTCCACAACAGGCATGAGTACAGAATCCACCGGCGTTTCATTTACAGGAAATACATTCAAGCTTCCTGTCTCAGATGATATGTTAGGAAGAATCTTCAATGGCTTTGGCGAGCCAATCGATAACGGCCTAAAAATATATTCTAAAGATAAAATTGATATCACAGGAGCTGCAATAAACCCATATTCACGTGAAGAGCCAAGCGAGTTTATAGAAACCGGCATATCAAGCATTGACGGAATGAATACGCTGGTAATGGGGCAAAAGCTTCCCATATTCTCCGGCGCCGGATTATCACATAACAGGCTTGCAACACAGATTGCACAGCAGGCAAAAACACTCAAAACATCTGATAAATTTGGCGTTGTTTTTGGCGCCATTGGAATCACCAGTGAAGAAGCAAATTACTTTATGAAGCAGTTCCAGTCTTCAGGCGCATTATCTGAATCAGTTATATTCCTGAATCTTGCATCTGATCCATCAATGGATAGAATACTTCTACCAAGAATTGCACTTACAACAGCAGAGTATATGGCATACGAGCGTGATATGAACGTCCTTGTAATATTAACTGATATGACAAATTACTGTGAAGCCTTGAGGGAAATATCATCTTCAAGGGATGAAATACCAGGAAGGCGTGGCTATCCTGGATATATGTATACCGATTTAAGCACAATATATGAGCGTGCAGGCAAGATAAAGGGAAGAAACGGTTCAATTACACAGATACCAATACTTACAATGCCCGGTGATGATATAACAAATCCGGTTCCTGATTTAACAGGATACATAACAGAAGGCCAGATCACCCTTTCAAGAGATTTAAACAGGAAAAATATCTATCCAGAGGTAGATGTTTTATTGTCATTATCAAGATTGATGAACCAGGGAATTGGATCTGACCATACAAGGGAAGATCACAGGGGGCTTGCTGACCAGCTATACTCATCATATGCAAAGGGCAAGGATGCAAGGTCATTGAGTGAAATTGTAGGTGAGGAAGCTTTAAGTGACTCTGACAGGAAATACCTCAAATTTGCAGAAAACTTTGAGAATACATATATAAATCAGGGAAACGCAGACCGTTCAATAGAGGGAACACTGAACCTCGGTTGGGATTTGCTTTCAGTACTTCCTGTTGAGGAAATGAAAAAGGTAAAATCAGGCCATATAGCAAAATACGGCCACTGGGGGAAATAATGGCTGAGACTGTAAGATTGACAAGGATAGAATTAATAAATACGAAGAAAAGGGTTAAGGTAGCATCCAGAGGCCTTGAACTGCTTAAAATGAAACGTCAATCGCTTGTCATGGAATTCTTCAAGATCAGCAATGAGGTTAAAGGCCTCAGGGAAAATATAAGAAAGGATATAGAAGATGGGCTTCAGGCTATAAGAATAGCTGAGGTTATTGATGGCACACTTGAAATTGAAAGGTTGTCATATATGTATTCATCACCGGAAATAAAATTGAGCAGCAAGAATATAATGGGAGTAAAAATTCCGGAAATGAATACTGAAATTGGAGTAAAGATAATGAGCAATATATATCTTGCAAACTCAGTCCCAGTATCAGTTTATGATGCAACTGTGCTGTTCAACAGGATATTCAGGGAATTATTGCAGGTGGCACAGAAAGAAGCGTCAATGCGCAGGCTCTTATATGAAATAGACAGGACAAACAGGCGGTCAAATGCTATTGAAAATATAATGATTCCCAGATTTAAACAGGAATTGAAAACCATAGTTGAGCACCTTGATGAAAGGGAGCGTGATTCCTTTTCAACATTAAAGTTTGTAAAGAGCCATATTGTGCTTCAGAATGAGGAATAATACATGGATAATTTGGCCAGGTTCAAAAGGATAAGAAAGGCTATATTGATAGCAAACATTACGTTAATTATTGCATTTACAGTTATTATTATGGTGGTATTCAAATGACAGAAATAGACGAATTAAAGGTGATAAAGGCAAAAGAGGATGAAAAGGCCAAAGAACTCAGCGATTTAAGGGCAAGAAAGGAAAAGGAGCTTGCTGAGAAAAGAGTTGAATGCAGCGAGAGGGCAAAAAGCATAGAAAACCAGATAATAAATGATTACAACAAGGGCATAGAGGACATCAAGGAAACTGAAAATAAGAAGCTGGTTGATGCACTCGATACCCAGAAGGCAAGAGCAGAGGTTATGAAAATAGATCTGAAATGGAATGCCATGGAAGAATATGCACACAACCTTATACTGAATTATATAAAAAATAGTGAGTAAATGTTTAAACCTGTGAGGATGGAAAAGATCAGGCTTATCGGCCTTAATTCGCACAAGAATACAGTTATAAATGACCTTCATGACCTTAATGTTATACAGATAGAGGCTGTTGGCCAGGATACTTCAAAGGTCTTTAATTCATCCATTTCAAATGACAGTTACAGAATCCTTTCAGACTATCTTTCACAGTATAAAGGTTATCTTTCAATACTTCCTGAAAGGCCGGTGAAGAACAGGAAATATTTTAATTCAATAAATGATCTTATGGATACAATCAAAGCAACGCCAGTATCATCTGAACTTGTTGATTTAAGAGAAGAGGAAGACCATTTATATTCAAAAAGAAAAGATAATGAAGAAAATTTAGCCATACTCAATATTATGAATAATTTCAGGGATGATATGTCAATCCTGAACAATTCTTATGTTGAATCTTTTCTTGCAAGTGGCGATACCAGCAGCTTAAATGCTGATTATGCCACATTTATAAAGCTAAAAAATGAAAAAACAATTATTATTATAAACAGGAAGGATGAGGCGGATTTTCTGCCAAAACTTTCCAGCATGCAAGATAATATTAAAAAGATTCCAGCACTTGATGGCACTGTAAATGAAAATATAGAACGGATAGCCGCCGATAATTCTAACATTGAAAAGGAACTTGAAAAAATAAACATAAGAGTCAATGCAATAGCAGATGCTAATTATGAAATTTTTGCACAGATAGTAGAACAGCTGGAAATTTATGTTAAGGAGGAAGAGGCTATCAGCAATATGGCATCATCAGAGAATGCCTTTGCACTTGAGGGCTGGATTCCCGTTTCTGAATATGATAATATAAGGGAAACTCTTGAAAAAGATACAGACAATACCATATATATGCAGAAAATTGAAACAAAAGATGATCCACCAACGCTAATGAGCAATCCAAAGCATTTCAGAATTTTTGAATTTTTCATAAGGTTTTATTCACTTCCAGAAGAATATGAATTTGACCCAACCATGATATTTGCCATTGTATTTCCGATTTTCTTCGGATTGATGGTCGGCGATGCAGGCTATGGCCTTGTTATTCTGGTTATGTCACTCTTTATAATCCACAGGGTAGACCATCCGCCAGCAAAAAGCCATATACCGAAGGCAATATCAGGATTTGTATTGATGATTATGGGCAAGAATTCCTTAAAAACACTTGCAAAGGCCCTCATACCTGGATCAATAATAGCAATTATATTCGGCATTATATTTAATGAGTTCTTTGGATTCACAATATATCCTGTCCCATTCCAGATCAGCCCGGCGCCCATTCCAGTAACGCATATCGGCCTCTTGCTTGTTATTTCTGGCTATATCGGCCTTGGTTTTGTAACCTTCGGCTTTGTTCTTGGCATTATAAACAATTTATATATAAGAAAGAGGAAAGCTGCAGCAGCAAAAATAGGATGGATTCTCCTTGCATGGTCATTTGCAATACTTGGCCTGAACTTGATACATAAAGTCAGCCTGAGCCCGGTTGAATTTTCATCAATGATTGGCTATATCATGCTTATTGTGGGATTCATAATAGTTGTTGTATCTGAGGGTACAATGAGCCTAATGGAAATACCATCAATTATATCGCATGTACTTTCATATACAAGGATTGTGGGAATACTTCTTGCATCGGTTGTGCTTGCCCTTGTTATAAATACAGTATTCCATGCAACGCTTTCTGATCCATTTTATTTTATAATATTGGGAATTATTATACTTGTTGCCGGCCAGCTCTTTAATTTAATTATAGCTGTCTTTGAACCAGGAATACAGGGTGCAAGGCTTCTTTACGTGGAGTTTTTCTCTAAATTTTATTTTGGAAATGGAAAGCAATTTATGCCATTTGGCTCCAGAAGGAACTTTACATTGAAAAAGTTTGACAGGAAATAATTTATTTCTTCAACTTTTTATTCTTCTATATCCTAAAACTTATTAACAGAACTGCATTATATATAATATGGAAACAATAAAAAATATAGATATTTATGAACTTGGGTCGCCTGAAGAGAAATCATCGCCATGGAGCTCAACAATACTGATACTGAAACTCACATCATCCAATGGAAAAATAGGCTTCGGGGAGGCACCAACAACACTGATGACTTTGCCTGTAAAGGAAAGCATGAAAGAGGTTGCAAGGTTCTTCCAGGATAAAAATTACTTCAATATTGAAAAAAATTTGAGGTCATATTACCGCGATGCATTTTATGTATCAAAATCCATTGAAGAAACTGCAGCATTGAGTGCCTTTGAAATTGCATCCTGGGATCTCATTGGAAAGGATCTTGGAACTCCTCTATATAATCTTCTTGGAGGGCAGTTTAATGATAAAATAAAAGCCTATGCAAATGGATGGTATTCTGACTGTGTTGAGCCACTGGACTTTGTTAAAAAGGCTAAAAAGCTTGTCAGCATAGGATATACGGCATTCAAGTTTGACCCATTTGGAGATAATTATGATAAGATATCAGAAGAAGGCTTATCAAGGGCTGTTGATACTGTGTCGGCAATGCGATCTGAGCTCGGCAATAAAATAGATCTTTTAATAGAATGCCATGGGCGATTCTCAACTAGATATGCAATAAAGGCCGGGCAGGCACTTGACGAATTCGACCCATTATTTATTGAAGAGCCAGTACATCCAGAACTTGAAACCGGGCTATACGAATTTAAAAAATATGTAAATACTCCTGTTGCACTGGGCGAAAGATTATTGAATAAAGAAGATTTTGCAAGATATATTTCCAGTGGCCTTGTTGATATAATACAGCCTGATATAACAAATTCAAAGGGAATTCTTGAAGCAAAAAAGATTGGGGCAATAGCAGAGGCATTCGGCACTCCGGTTGCATTCCATAATGCCTTTGGCCCGGTACAGACAGCAGCAACGCTGAATGTAGATTATACACTGCCAAATTTCTTAATACAGGAAAGCTTTGAGGAATCATGGCCAGAATGGAAGAAAAAATTATTCACTGGCTACAGTGTAAAAGATGGTTATATGGAACTCTCTGGAAAGCCAGGGCTTGGCATAGAAGTAAATGAAAAATTGCTTGAGGACAGCAAGATTGATGGAATGGAGCCAATAGGAAGTGAACCGCCATGGGTTGTATCTGGAACATATAAAAAATAAATTATTTTATTGAATCCAATTTTCTCTTGACAGAATTATCCAGATCCATTCTATTATCTATCCTCAATATTGTTTCTATTCTTGGAAAGCCCTCTGACTCCAGAAATTTCTCACCATCTTTTACGGCATCCATCAAAATATCCATGCTTTTGCATTCAATTACTGTAGCCATGCTGTTTGGATAGCATTTTATTTCAGTGTTTTCCTTCATTCTCTTTATCACATCTTTAATGGCATCTCCAACTGACACACCCTTCCCAATAGGATAAAATGTTACATCTGCAACTATCATAAAATACAATTATAAATAACTATAATAAATGTTTGAAAATTATTTATCTGGATGATCTCTCTTTCTGTGCCATTTCAACCAGGTTATTCAGCAACTGCTTCACAAATTTTATTGACATTTCATCGTTTAATTTTCCTTTCTCATCAAATTTTTGCTGTGCGAATGTGATAAAAACTTCCGGGGTGTTTACCGGCTTCATGTTGAGAAAAACAAAACTCTGCCTCAGATGGTACTGTGCCCTTGCACCACCTATCATTCCTATAGACGCACTCATTACTGCTACTGGTTTGCCAACAAATGGGTTATCGCCATATGGCCTGGATGCAACATCAATTGCATTTTTCAGGTAACCGGGAACAGAATAATTGTATTCTGGCGTTGCTATTAATATGCCATCCGCCTCTTTTATTTTTTTCTTGAATTCCTTCACATTTTCGGGATAATTGTTCTCTTCATCCTGATTCATCATGGGGAAATTTTTGATATCCAGTATTTCCATTTCTGAATTTTCTGGCATCAATTCCCTGGCATTTTCAAGCAAATAACTGTTATAAGACTGTTTTCTTAAACTTCCGCCAAAAGCTGCAATTTTTATTTTTTCCATAGCATAGAATGTAAACCGTAATTATATAATTTATCGATACAATTGTAAAGTAATAAATATGCCTGTGAAATTTATATATATGTTCATAGTCAGGTATTCCGAGATCGGCCTTAAGGGCAATAGGACAAGGAGAAATATGGAACAGCTCCTTATTGACAATATTGCCAGTGCAGTTCCCGAAAATATCAATTTTAAATATAAAAAAAGCGATGGCAGGATATTCATATATTCAAACAGCATCGAATTTAATGATATACTTTCAAGGGTTTTCGGAATAAAGTCCTTTTCTCAGGCATATGAATACTCATTCAATAATATAGATGATATTGTTAAAACAATTGAAAACAATTATTCGAAATATGTTAAAAATAAAACATTTGCTGTTATAGCAAGCAGAAAGGGGATGCACAGTTTCACATCAAAAGATCTTGAAATTGCAGTTGGAGATGCATTGTATAATTATTCCAGCGGTGTAAACCTTAAAAATCCTGAGGCTCCTGTTTACATAGAGGTAAGGGATACAAATTTCTATGCCTTTACAGAGAAAATTGCTGGCCCTGGCGGCCTTCCATTGAAATCTGAGGGCAGGGGCATATCATTATTTTCTGGCGGCATTGATTCACCAGTAGCAACATATATGGTAATGAAGCGTGGAATGGCATGTGATCTCTTATTCTGTTCACTGGCACACCCATCAGATACTGTTTACATGCTCAATATTGCAAAAAACCTTTTCAATAGATATTCTATAGGCTACAATCCAGAAATTTACCTGATTGATGGAACAGCCCTTGTCTCCTCTATATTGAAAAATCCCGAACAGAAATATTCAAACCTTATTTTTAAGGAATTATTATACCAGTATGCACAGAATTTATGTGAGAGCCATGGCTATGATGCAATAATTACAGGCGAATCAATAGGGCAGGTATCATCACAGATTCCTTCAAATTTAAATATCATGTCAAAAAATATTACATATCCTATTTTCCGGCCATTAATAGGCTTTGACAAGGAAGAAACAATCAATTATTCAATTGCGCACAATCTATACAATAAAGAATCTATTGGTGAATTCTGCTCACTGTTCTCAAAAAATCCCGGAATAAATGTCAAATCAGACGCTCTGGAAGTTGAGATGAAAAACTTTCCCCTGAATGATTATTTCAGGGAGCTGGTTGCCATAAGGTACAGTGAAATAGATAATTATCTCATGTCCATAAAATCCAGGAAGGTTTCCAGCATCCCGGATAACTGTTCTGTGGTCGATTTGAGAAGCCCTGAAGACTTTGAAAAATGGCATGTTGAAAATGCCATAAATCTCAATGTCCGTGATATGAATAACTTTATGGGAAGTGCAGATAAAAATAAAGGCTATGTATTTTACTGCAAGAAGGGATTGAACAGTGCATATGCAGTTTCTCTTATGGTTTCAAATGATTTTAATGCCTTCTATATGACAGAAAAGGAATTGAAAAAGGAAAATAATGGAATTAAAATGCACTGATTATTGAAATTTATACATTCATTGAATTGATAGGTTTCAAATAAGAAAGCTATCCAGATTGATTTCAGGGAATTAGAAATTAAAAAAATACAATATAGGTGGCATTTGGGCCCGAGCAACGCCTCTCGGCACACACTGATTGCTTCACAATATATAATAAAGTTTTTAATGGTGAATCTAACTTTTTGACTAATGCCCTTTAAAATAGAATAAACATTTTATTAGTATAGCTGTATTCAGATATGAATGTCAATGTGCATATATACGTAACTATATGCAATAAAGCCCGGAAATTTTTATATTTTGTGTAAATAAGCTGAAAACCATAACAGGCATGAAGGCGCTTTGATATCCTTGCAGTAAATTTATATAGCCTGAAATGTTAACAATTAATGAAATTTATGTCAATAAAGAAAATTAAAGCATCTAATTATAAAAGCTTTAAAGATTTAGATGTAACACTTTCTGATTTTAACGTTATAATTGGCCCAAACTCGTCCGGGAAGTCAAATTTTATATCAATTTTACAATTTTTACGGGACATTATCAATTCCGGCATCGAAAATGCCATATCACTTCAGGGCGGAATTGAATATATATTAAATGCAAAGGCAAAGGATAGCCCAATGGAAATAGAGGTATTATTTAATGGAAATATATCTTTTGGATTTGGCAACCGCAATTCCCGCTTAGACATAACGAGTATTTTATATAGAATTAATATTGGGCTATCAGGCAAACCTAAAAAATTAAAAAAATACAGTTATAAAGAAACTATTGAATTTAATCTAAAAGATAATCTTAAAGTTTCAATGTCCAATGCTAACGGAAAGATTAAGCTGGATGATGAACTTGCAAAAAAATTAGGAGATTTCACTAAATTAATATTAAACCGTGACCCATCAGATAAAAGCATTCTTACATTAATGCCAATTATCCCATTTTTTGAAAGATCTAATATACCACAAATTTATGATATAGACCCTAAACTCTCAAAGCATTCAATTCCTCTTTCTGGCATGGCCGAATTAGAACAGGATGGGAATAATATTGCACTTATATTAAAAAATTTGGCAAAACAGGACGATTCAATGGAAAAATTAATCAATCTGATTGGAACATGCTTACCATTTATAAATAAAATTGATATTGAATCGTTATCAGATAAATCTATAATATTGAACGTACGGGAAAACTTTAACAAAAATCTGACATTGCCGGCTGCATTCATATCCGATGGTACAATAGAAATTATAACATTAATGGATATATTATATTTTGAAAGAAGAAATGTAGTAGCTATAGAAGAACCGGAAAAAAATATTCACCCCGCTTTATTGCAGAAACTTGTTGAACTGATGAAAGAAGCGTCAAAGAATAAACAGCTAATCATTACGACGCACAGTCCAGAAATCATAAACTATATCGACATAAAGAATATTTTTATTATAAAACGTGACCCGGATGGCTTTTCCGTTATGACGAAACCAGAAGAAGATAAAGCACTGAAATATTTTCTGGATGAGGAAATCAGTATTTCACAGTTGTTATCTGATGGGTTTTTAAATTGACAGCAAGCGAATTAAGAATCTTTGTAGAAGGAGTCAGTGATGAGTTATTTGTTAATAAACTCGCAGACAAAATGCAATATTATATA
>JAVYST010000039.1:0-12639 GCA_038729085.1 Ferroplasma sp.
ATTCTTGATTTATAAGAAAAAAAATCAATTAACTGATGGCCAATTGGAATATCATGGGTGAAAAGCCCTGATGGCGTTGCAGGAATAGAGAAAATATCTGCCATTAAATGGGATAAAACGGTTATATTTTTTCCATTTACCTCAAATTTACGTATATTGTTTATAAATGAAACTAAATTTTGATTTTTATAAATTACCTCTCCATTAAAACTCAATTTGCCAAGCGCATCAAATGTGAATATTGATGTAAGGGTTGATATTAACTTATTCTGTGAATATAATAAGAGATCTTCACCGTCATTTAAAACAATATTAAGGTTGCTTATAAGTGTATGGCTTTCTTTCTTTATTTCAAGGCCATTAATTGACAGTTTGCATTTATCATCCATTTTATTCATCCTCTATTATATTTCTTAATTCATAAGCTAAAATTGCAGTGGATGCTACGAATACGCCAAGGAATGATAATGGAAGTATTATAATCCACCAGTCTCCGAATAATAAAAACGTACGAACGTTTCCGGATAAATACATGATATTTCCAATATCAACCACGAAGGAATTTTTATAATAAAAGCCGAAGTATGTAATTATTGTTATTAATCCTGTGATAGCTCCAAGATCTATGGCTATATAAGGTACCAGTGATAAAAGCATGTATCTGAATTTGGCAATTGTATTTCCTGTATGCTCAACAATATCGGAATAAATTCTATACATTCTTCCAATATAAAACGGAAACCATGCTAAAAATACTGCGAAAATAATGCTGTAAAATGATGGCCTTATTATATAAAGAATAAATAGAACTATTCCAATATACGGAAATTCAAAATAGATGTTGAATAGATAACTGATTATTTTTTTATAAATGCCGCCTATGTATATTGCGGAGAAGCCAATTAGCGAACCTGTGAAGAGGGCAAGGAAAAGTGAGAATAGCATAGCTGTAAAATCAAATTTTAATGAGGCAAGAAGTGCTGGAAGTATTGCAATTCCGTAATATGTGGTTCCAAAATAACTATGCCAACCATGGTTATATAATGGAGCTTGGGGTATCGGGCTTGAAGTTATTTTAAAAAATATCAGGCTATTTAAGCTTTTGATGCCAAGATACTTTGGATCAATAAAATCCAGTAAATATGCAGTAAAATAGAGAATTATTACTATAAGGCTTAAAATAGAAATAACAGCTGTGCCCCTGTTTCTAATATGCATTGTTATCACCTATAGCAATCAAATCCATTGCATAATCAAATATAATTATCATTATTGAAATAAAAAACAGGCAGTAAATTCCTCCCATTAATCCATAGGTATAATTTAAAAATGAATAAATGACCGCATAACCCAGGTTCATGTATGAGAATACATAACTTACAATTATCATGCCACCCAGGTATGCAGCAAAGACAGGTTTCAATTCAGAAATTATCTTTGGTTTAATTCTTTTCTTAATTTTAGAAATATATGAATCCCTGAAAGAATCACGAACCAGTCCAGCCCTCATATACCTATTATTATATTCAATGGATGAAATTCTATTAATGTATGTAGAGAGATAAATAATTGATGGAATTACAATTGAAAGCAGTGGCAATATAAGCGATCTCAAATATGAAAATAAAACGCCGTAAGAATGGTGTATAATGGCATCAAGCAAAATAATGTTTGTTGGCTTTGATATAAATAACCCATTTCCTGAATCTGTTATCCATGTAATGCCAGAAATGTATTCTGGTTGAACTATATATTGAAATGGAAGCCATGCAAGAATTGCAGAAAAAACGGTTAGAAGAACGAGCGATAAGAGAAAATAGAGGAAAATAAGCGGAAAAATATTCATATCCAATTTTTTTGTATTCCTAAAAACACTGCCAGAACGAATTCCTATTTCATAAGAAATAGAATACAATATTATAAATGATATGATGATAAAAGCAACAGTTTCTGGTATAAGATCTATTACCATCTTACTGGCCGCGCCGGAATAAAGGGCAGTATTTACGGTGCCCATGGTTCCAGTCATTAAATCGTAGAAGAAATAAAAATACTGTATGAAAACAGGATATTCAAGGCCAAGGATCTTGCTGCCAGACGGGCCAAAATCATTTAATGCTATACTCTCCGGGACAAATTTATAAAGTATAAAAAGAAATACTGTAATTCCAAAGAAAATAAGTATATATTTAATTGAAACCCTTAAAACTTTTCTGGCATACATTATAATTCAGGAATATAAAGGATAAATTTAAATGTTTATAAAATTCTATCTGATTTATTATAAAATATGCTATGGCAAAAACAGTGTCATTAAAACATCATCTACATATTGCTGGTTTATCAAAAACTGTGATTTTCTCACTCCTTCATATTGAAATCCAAGTTTTCTATAAGCGTTGATTGCATTAACATTTGTAGAGAATACCTCAAGGTTTATTTTTTTAATTCCCTGTGATTTACACCATTCTATGGATTTTTCAATCATTCCGGTACCAATATTTCTATGCCTGAATTCATATCTCACTGCTATGCCAAGTGATGCAGTATGCCTGTTTTTTTTATACATTCCTCTCTGAATGGTGGTAACGCCTATTATTTTTTTATTTAACTCACATACAATAGTTAAATCATCTGGATTTTTTAATCTTTCCTGTTCTCCTCTTTCTGTCAAAAGATAGTATTCACTGACGAGATATACCTTTTCATCCATTACACTCTGCATGCATTCTATTATTCCTTTAGCATCCGAAGGTATTCCCTTTCTTATGATAAAATCTGTTTCAGTTTTATTCCTGTTGAATATCATGATGATTCAAATATGCCTTTTAATTCCTTATAAACCGATTCCATTTTTTCATAACTTATTCTTGATGCGTTAAGAATAGTTTCCTTTTCTGCCAGAAAGTTTGATGTTAGAATTGCTCCCTCTCTGGAAGCTTCTATGATGCCTTCGTGTTCCAGTATTCGAAGCGAATAACGTATCTTATGTTCAGGAATTTTTGTTTGCTGCGACATTTTAATGATTCCCAAGGGCTGTTCGGTGAGCAGTGTTTTAATTATAAGTATATGCCGCTCAAGGGTTTCTATATCTTCCTCAATTTCCTTGAATATTGAAAATTCATTCATGTTATTATATAACAATGGATTATTTATTATTTTGTAGGCATACATATTATGAGGGCATAATTAAGCTATTTTTCAATTCTGGCTCTTATTTAATATAATCATCTGGATCAAATATAACATTGCCATCATCGATAATTGTAAATCTGGAAGCTGTATTTAAAAGGGTTCTCAATTTATCTATTCTTTCAGTTATATATTCGTCATATTTTTCGGGATCCCTGGAATTTGCCCTTATTTTAATTGTATTGTTCAAAAGTGCTATCTGTAATTTAATCTCGAATTGTTTCCTCTCATCAAAATCATGCAAATTGAAAATTTTTGGCATTTAAACCTGATTGCTTTATTATTTTATTAATCTTTTTATTTTTAGCCTTCATGGATAAATGTTATCTTTTATCAATTTATTAAGTATATATGTTCAATTTAAAAAAAATCAATGATTATCAATATGAAGTTGAGAAAACAGGAAAAATGAAAGTACCTGGAATGGTATTCAGCAATTCTGCTCTTTTAAGCAAATTTACAGATGATGAGCCTATCAACCAGATAAGGAATGTTGCATCTTTGCCTGGCATTGTCGGAAATGCCCTGGCTATGCCTGATATACACCTTGGATATGGCTTTCCTATAGGTGGAGTAGCTGCCTTTGACTATGATAATGGAATTGTTTCTCCCGGCGGTGTAGGTTATGATATTAATTGTGGCGTAACATTATTGAGAACATCTATACCGTATGATTCTGCAAGGAATAAAATTAAGGAACTTATAAACGAAATATATAAACAGGTTCCTGTAGGCATAGACAATAAATCCGCTTTTCAAATTAATGGCAATGACGAATCTGAAATAACGGCCTCAGGCTTAAAATGGGCACGTGATAGGGGATATGCAACAGAAAATGATATATGCATGACTGAGGAAAATGGATCACTTTACACAGATAATTCACAGATCAGTGAAAAGGCCATGAAACGTGGAAAGAATGAACTTGGGACCCTTGGCGCAGGCAACCATTTCCTTGAAATAGAGAAAGTGGAACATATATACAACGCTGAAATAGCACAATACTTTGAAATCAATAACCAGGATGAGATTGCAATTATGATTCATACGGGTTCAAGAGGCCTGGGCCATCAGGTTGCAACTGATTATGTGGCAAAATTGCATGAGGTTGGCAATGTTGCAGTATCCGACGATCCACAGCTTAATTCTGCATATATTAACAGCAGGCTTGGTGAATCCTATATAAATGCAATGAATGCTGCTGCAAATTTTGGCTTTGTTAACAGGCAGATAATAGTTTATAAAATAAGGAAGGCATTTGAAAAGGTATTGGGGCAGGATTTTGAAGCATTGGGAATGAATATAGTATACAGCCTTGCACACAACATTGCAAAGGTTGAGGAACATGAAGTGGATGGAAGAAAAATGAAACTCATGGTTCACAGGAAGGGTGCAACAAGGGCATTGCCTCCAAATACAATGAAAGGGCATTTTGAAAAAACCGGGCATCCTGTTATTGTGCCAGGAAGTATGGGCACAGCTTCATATGTCCTTGTTGGAAACCCTGAAAATGCCCATACAACGTTTTCAAGTTCATGCCATGGCGCTGGAAGGCTGTTCAGCCGCAGAAGGTCAAATGAATATTTCTCTGTTGACGGAGTTATGAATAATATGAATAACCAGGGAATTTACCTTAAAGCAGCAACAAATAAGGCTGTAACCGAGGAATCTTCCGGCAGTTATAAGGATATTGGCATGGTAATCAATGTAATACAGGGTGCACATATTGCAGATCCAGTTGCACGGCTGTTGCCATTAGGTGTGATGAAAGGGTAAAATAAAACCATGGCAAAATACCTTCCTGATATTTACTATCAAGGTGGCAAAGTTATAAATATATATTTAAACTATTAAATTACCGATTTTCCTGTAATTTTAGCTATTTTCTCAACCTTGCCGTATAATTCTCTGTATTCCTTTACTGTAAGCTGCTGTGCTGCATCGCTGAGCGCTTTTGTGGGGTTTGGGTGTACCTCTATAATTAAACCATCAGCACCGGCAGCTGCACCACCAAGTGCAAGTGGCTCAACATATTTATTAATGCCAGCTGGGTGGCTTGGGTCAATAAATACAGGGTATTCAGTCCTGTCATGAAGTACTGGAACTGCTGAAATATCAAGTGTAAATCTTGTTGATTGCTCGAAGGTCCTTATGCCTCTCTCGGCAAACATAATTTTCTTATTTCCGTTCATTGAAAGGTATTTTGATGATGCTACCAGTTCATCTATTGTATTCCCAAATCCCCTTTTAAGAAGAACAGGTTTATCATATTTGCTTATCTGTTTTAATAATGAAAAATTCTGGGAATTTCTTGAACCTATCTGTATAATATCTGCATATTCCGCAACAAGGGGCAGATTTTCCTCGTCCATTGCCTCTGTTATAATTGCCATTCCGGTGGCCTCTCTGGCTTTTGCCAGAAGCTTTAATCCCTCTTCTCCAAGCCCCTGAAAGGAATCAGGGGATGTTCTGGGCTTGAATGCTCCGCCTCGTAGAACATTTACGCCAATTTTTTTTAATTCCCTTGCTACACCTATTATTTGCTCTTCATCCTCAACTGAGCATGGCCCGGCAATCATGAGAATATTATCCTCATTCAGGGATATTTCATCATTTATTTTTATTGTATTCATATTATTATCACCTTAATTTTATTTCATCGCCAGAAAGCAATGAACCTCCTATCAGGAGGCCATCATATTTTTCTATATGGAGAGTTTTTATATTTATTGAACTAATTCCGCTTTCAAGTATTACTGGAAGCCCAAATGAATGGAGTTTGTCATATACTGTTTCCGATCTATCATCCATTTTCAGTGTTCTTAAATCTCTTCTGTTATAGCCAATGATTACATTTTCGCCGGCGTATATGTTTTTAATTTTTTCAGGATCATGCAACTCTACTAGTGCTTCCAGTCCCAGCATGGCTCCATGCTTAACAAGGCGTTTTATTTCATCATAATTAAGGAAATCACATATCAGAAGAAAGGCATCACCACCAATTTTGTAAGATGACTCAACCATTTTTTCATTGGATATGAAATCCTTAATCAGGATTGGCTTGCTATAGCATTGCACAGATACAGCATCTAACGGGTTTCCATCAAAGTATTGAGGCTCCGTTAAAATACTGATTCCAGCGATGTTACTCTTTATGCCATTAAAGTATTTAAATATGTCAGTGTTGGTTTCATTTCTGAAACCTGATGGAGATTTCCTCTTATATTCTGCAATAATTCCTGGATGTATTTTTGATTGCTTCAGTGCTTCTTTCATGCTTAATACATCTCTTGCCCTGAGATTTTCTGTTACTGTTTCGCGCTTAAAATTATTTTTATAAATATCGTCAACTATCATAATGCATCAACAAAATTCTTTAAAATTGATTTTCCATAGCTAGAATAATAACTTTCGGGATGATACTGCACGCCGAAGATTCTGTTATCCATTGAATGGAAACCCATTATCTCCCCATCGCTTTTAGAATATGCATCAACTATTATATTCTTATTTTCTGTTATAACGAGAGAGTGGTATCTTATTGCAGTGAACTCCTCTGGAATATTTCTATAAATTAATGAATTAGTGTGTTTTATTGTATCCAGCTCGCCATGCATAAGCCTTTTTGATATGGCAATGTCTGAACCAAGGTAATAGCCAAGCAGCTGATTCCCGAAGCATATGCCAAGAAATTTACTGCTTTTATGGTTATCTATAAATTCAAACAGGCTTCCACGGTCATCGATATTTTTTGGATTGCCCGGGCCTGGGGAAATTATATAGCCATCGTATTCACCTATATCATTGAGCTTATCGTTTGCCCTCATATCTGTATCTATATTGAAGGTTCCAAGATACTGGTAAATATTGTAAACAAAGGAATCGTAATTATCAATAATCAATATTTTTTTCATATAAACCACCGGTTGCTGTTAATACCTTTGAATAAATTTCATTTACCTCATTTGCTGGAATTGAATTTTTTACAATGCCTGCACCTGCCTGGGTATAACTTTCATCAGCATTGCGGTACAGTGACCTTATCAGCAGTGCCATATCAATATCTTTGCCATTTATAATTCCTATAGCTCCTGCATATGGGCCTCTTGGCATATTTTCATAGCTATTTATCAATGTTATTGCCCTCTTTTTTGGTGCACCGCTGACAGTGCCTGCTGGAAAAATGGCCTTTAATATATCGCCATGCCTCTCATTATTGACATTGCCTGTTACAGAACTTACAATATGCTGTACGCTTGCAAATTTTGCTATATACATTGATTTTGCAACATTCACTGTTCCCGGAATGCATATTTTTCCCGCATCATTTCTTGCCAGGTCAACAAGCATTCTGTGCTCTAACAATTCTTTTTCATCATTTTTTAATTCCTCTTCAAGTTTTAAATCTTCATCTACAGTTTTTCCTCTCTTCCTGGTTCCAGCAACAGGGTAAATTGTAATCTTCCCATGGGAAACAGTAAAAAGGTTTTCTGGGGAACTTCCTACGACCTCCATATCTCCAAATTTATAATAGTATACATAAAGTGAGCGGTCAAATAATAAAAATTTTTTCAAAAGTGCCATGATATCATAGTTTTCAATATCAAACCGTTTTGAAATTACCAGCTGCAGCAGATCACCTTTTTTAATTTTATCTATGATTTCACTTATATTGCTTTCCAGTTGAGCATCACTTTTTGAATTATTTGAAGCATCTGTCTTAACCCGGCTGCGGGTGAAAGTTGAGCTGAACGACATTTCCGGAATTATATATGCAATTTCGGGCCACGAAGATCTTTTAATGCCAATGTCTGGATATATATCATCAATAAAATCATAGGAAACTATCATTGGAATGGTTCCATTCTTCAATATATCTTGAAATTGATTATTCAAATGGCCAATTGCACCGTTATATATCATTACAGGCTCTCTGCTCGATATAAACAGCTCTTCATTTCCATTAATGCCATCATCATCAAATTTGCAGAAATATGCAAAATTTTTGCCATGAAAATCCATAATTTTATCTGCAAGCATCATACTCACCTATCCTTTTAAAAAATTCATCTATTTTTTCAAATGATTTTTTCCCCGGTTTTTCCTCAAGGGAACTGCTTACATCCAGGAGTCCAGGCTTCAATTCCATTATTGACAATACATTATCACTGTTGATTTTACCTGCAAGGCCGGCATGTGAAAGATCAATAGTTCTGAGCAAATTGCTGTGCAGGATTATTCCCGATCTGTCCTCTATAAGTACATATTTTGCACCTGCATCAAGCCGTTCCTTTATATCATTATCAATATTCCCTGATATTCCTGTAACCGAAATTACATTTTTATGCAGCTCATTTATTGCATATTTTATATCATAAGCAGAATGCGGGTAATGTAGCTGTACATAATCCTCTGCCCCAGATGCCGATGGCAAGGAAGTATATACTCCAACGGTTTTAATTTGTGGATATTCTTCCTTTATTTTCTTTAATAATTCCTGGTTGCCATGCCTTATCACATTTTCATCAAGTATTACGCCAATAAAATCAGACCCGCTGTTTATTGCATATTCAGCATCCTGCATAGACGTTATCCCGCAAACCTTTATTTTCATTGTGAAATCACCCCCAGTATGTTGTTAATTCTCCCTTTTTCCATATGCTCCATTGCCATGGCATATCCTTCCTCTATAGAACTGCAAAGTTCGTTAATTAAGATTGCAGGTGCAGCATTTAAAGCAATGAATTGCATAACTTTTTTATTTCTGCCTTTCAATCCTGCTAACAGCATCTCAAAACTTTTAATGCTATCCCTTTCAGATATATCTGCCAATTCTATTTTTGAATCAACTATTGATCTGCCATCAAGCTTAATTTTTTTTATAATTCCGTCAATATAATATATATGATTTTCTTCCATCGGCGACAGTTCATCAAGGCCATCAGCTGAATGCACAACAAATCCTTTTTTTTGCTCATTAAGGATCACATCTGCATAAATACGCGCAATTTCATCATCATATGTGCCCAGTATCACTCTTTCAGGATTTAGCGGGTTTGTAAGTGGCCCAAGTATGTTGAATATGGTGCGGTAAGGCAGGCTCTTTCTTGCAACAGCAAATTTTGCAAAATTTTTATTATACTGTGGTGCAAGCATGAATACGTAATTGATTTTATCAAGGTTATTTATTATGGCTTCCTGATCCATATCAAAATTATAATTTAAATATTTCAGGAAATCCGCGCTGCCGTGGTGGCCTGTTATTCCAAAATTCCCGTGTTTAGCGACCTTAATGCCCATGGAAGCGAGAAGAATGCTTGAACCTGTACTGACATTTACTGTATTTTTTCCATCACCGCCTGTTCCAACTATATCTGTAAGTCCAGGATAATAGAGTTTAATCGCTGCACTTTCCCTTAATGCCATTGCAAATCCCCTTATCTGTTCAGGCGTTGGAGGGTTTTCATGCAGTTCGCTCAAGAATTTAATTTTTCTAACATCAGGCAAATCAATCACCGATTCCATGAGCTTCTTTGCTTCAAGCGCATCCATGCCTTTGTTGGAGCAGGTAAAATTATTCATCAAGGACCACCCTCATTTTATCGATATAATCTATGAACTGGCTTTCGTTTCCTGAATCTAACATCTTAACAAGGTATGTGCCAATTGCAACGCCATTTCCACCATTCTTCATAAGAGCTTTTATGTCATCATCGGTTTTAATTCCAAATCCATATGTAATCTCTCTGCCCGGAAGAAGCCCATTTATCCTTTCTGTTGTATAATCAAGCTCGTATGGTATATCTATGCCTGTGGACGGTTGTAAACCATAATAAATCCATGAATCTGCCATTCCCGCCACATTTTTTATTATAGCATCTGGCGTGGCAGGTGAAAAGAATGGTATATATTCAAAATTTTTGTGGTTGAGGCTATCTATAACCTCTTTTGTTTCACCAAAATAATCAATAATCAGATCTGGAATTATTATCCCAGAAAAGTGGTTTCTTATTAAATAATCTATGAATTCATTAAATTTATCCTTTATATCAGAATAATATGAAAGCGAATACATTTTTTTGCCATTTTTATAAAAATATTCAAAATATTTTCCATATACCTCATCAGAGAAATTATTGTTTCCAACTGTATGCGTATTTCTTATAATGGGGCCGTCATATCTCGGATCATTGGATGGAAAACCAAATTCAATATAATTTATCTTATCAACAGGCAATATATCAAGGAACCTGCATAATTTATCATTTGTTGGATAGCCCAGGGTAAAATATGGAATTAAATTCTTCATTTCTGATCACCAAATATTGACAGGTCTAAAAGTCCATGGCCACTCACGTTTACTACAATAGTTTTTTTCTCATTTAAATGCGATCTGACATAAGATATAGTTGTGGCCAGCGCATGGCCAGATTCTGGGGCTGCGACTATTCCCTGTGTATTGGCAAATATCCTCAATGCTTCTTTAACCTGAGGCTCTGTAACCTCATCACTTTTAATCCTTCCTTTGCTGATCAGCAATGAAAGTGATGGAGAAGCTCCGTGGTATCTTAATCCACCTGCATAAATGGTAGGTGGAACAAAATCAGCCCCAAGTGAATACATTCTTACCTCAGGCAATACTCCTGCCGAATCCATGAGGTCATACTTGTAAGTACCCTTAGAGAATTTTGGCACCTCATTCGCAGTTGTTGCAATTATTTCAATTTCATCATGATCAGGTATAAATGGAAATGTGAAGCCACCAAAATTGCTTCCACCACCAACGCAACCTATTAAAACATCGGCATGTTCACCTAACAATTCAAGCTGTTTTTTTGTTTCTTCTCCTATAACACTCTGATGAGTTAAAGCCACATTCATAACGCTGGCAACCATGTATCTATAATCATGGTCGAGTGCGTATTCTATAGCCTCACTTATGCCAATTCCAAGTGTTCCGGGTGTATTGGGATGTTCCTTTAACATCTTTTTTCCATACTCAGTCAATGGTGAAGGGCTTGGTACGACGTTGCCCTTATATAAATTCATGATAGTTTTTCTCAATGGTTTCTGTTCATAACTTATCCGTACCATGAATATCTGTGCTGGAAGCCCATACAAAGATGCTGCCAGTGCAGTTGCTGTTCCCCACTGCCCTGCACCTGTTTCAGTTGTAACGCCTTTTACTCCCTCCTTCATTGCATAATATGCCTGTGGTATTGCCGTGTTTATCTTATGCGAACCAGTAGCAGTTGCGCCTTCATATTTATAATATATTTTGCCCTTATAGCCTAAGAATTTTTCCAGATTTATTGCCCTTATCAGTGGTGTTGGTCTTCCTATCTGTTTATACTGCTCAAGAACTTCTTCTGGAATAGGCTCATACCGCCTGAATGTGAATTCTTGCTTTAAAACCTCCTTTGGAAGTATTCTGTTTAAGAGGTTTATTGAAGAAAAATCATTTTTTGAATCTCTCGGCGGGGCCAGTGGTTCTGGCAAATCTGGAACAACATTATACCATCTGTCAGGCATTATATCCTTGCTCATTTCTGTAATCATAATACCTACATTAAAGAAGATTATATAAGCATTACTGAATATAATATTTGTTTTAATATAATATACTTTTACATATACCTTATAATTTTATATGTCTTGTATCTATATACATAAATGGAGCCAAAAATATTCATAAATTTCAAGCATTATGAAAATGCAGTTGGAAAAAATAGCGAGTTGTTCCTGGAACAGTTCAATACCATAAAAAATCAGGATAATGTTGTTTACTGTCTTTCTGAAATCGATCTAAGATTAAATTGCAAATTTCCAGGCCTGAATATATTTTCGCAAAATGTGAATTCAAATGGCTATGGACCTTATACGGGCCATATATCTATTGAAGCCCTGAAATCTATTGGAATAAATGGTTCAATTATAAACCATTCTGAAAATCGTTTGCCTGAAACTGAAATAAAGGCTATAGTTAAAAGAGCACATGAACTGAATTTTACAATCGTTTTGTGTGCTGAAAACCTTGATGAAATTAAATCATTTGCTGAACTGAATCCAGATTATATTGCTTACGAACCTCCAGAACTAATAGGTGGAAACATATCTGTATCTTCTAGCAAACCAGATATTATTAAGGATGCAGTAAAATTATGCAGTGGAAAATCCAAATTGCTGGTAGGAGCTGGCATTAAAACTGGAACCGATATTTCAAAGTCTATGGAACTTGGGGCAACCGGCGTACTTATAGCCTCAGGAATAGTAAGAAATGCGAAACCAATAAATACATTGGTATCATTAATGGAAAACAGGTAAATTTATGGCCAATCCAAAGAGTAAAGATGAACCAGTATTTGAGGAACCAAAGTTCGATAAACACGAGTATCTTGTTTATGAAAGGGAACGTGCCAAGTCTATAATACTTGTATTTATTACAGG